>NZ_DJAS01000015.1:0-70851 GCF_002429765.1 Sphingobacterium sp. UBA5996 | reverse complement strand
TTAGGGTTTAGTTAGGGTTTAGTTAGGGTTAGTTTAGGTTTAGTATAGGTATAAGCTATACTAAACCTAACTTAAGGCTAAGCTATAGGTAAACAAAAACTAGATTAAGGGATAAGAGGGTAGTAACGCAAATCAACCGTACTTGGAGCGCAATGGCCTAGCGATGAAAGCAAAACCGAAAGGACATTATCCGAAACAGAAAAAGAAGCGACTATGCCATATAATCGAAGTTTGAATAATTGGTCATCGCAAGCGACTCGACTGCACGTACGAAAGTAAAAAATATGCCAGCGAAACCGTATATTCGTATAGTGATGATTAATCTTCTTACTCATTTTGAACGAACTTTTCAAAATCTATAAAATCGACGCCGATGAGGCACAACGTATTCAGCAATCCAAAAACGAAATACACCAGCATGATTTCGAGGAACTCATTATTGGCGTAGCGGGAAGGCTCGAACATTTTATTGACTTTAAAACGAAAACGTATACTGCCCCTTTTATAAGTTTTGTTACGCAGGGCAAAAACCACCGCGTAAAACCTCTTTTAAATAATAATCGTATTGAATTTTGGGTGATTCGTTTCAAGAGCGAATTTATTCCCGAAACTACCTTCCAACTCTACGCTCATTTTCATGAAAACGCAACATTGAGCTTCGCTAGCCCCTACTGCTTCGACAGGTTAACGATCTTGTGTCAGCTCATGCAGCAGGAAACGCTGCAGACGGCTATCGATTATGGTGTCATTAAGCAGCTGTTGAGTACGATTTTTGCGATGATTGAATCTGAACGGAAAAGGCAATTTCCAGATGCACAGCAACAATTAAAAAATCAGGGAACAACTTTCAAGAATTTTCTATCGATCTTAGAAGAGAATTATCGACGACCGGAAGGCGTTAATTTTTATGCGGAGAAGCTTTTTATGTCTGCCCGAAACCTAAATTTAATTTGTCAGAGTATCTTACAACAAAGCGTTTCTGAGATTATTGAAACCAGGAAACTGATTGAAGCAAAAAATCTACTGTTGACAACGAATAAAACGATTTCGGAAATTGGCTTTGAACTGGGCTATCAAGAAAAAGCTTACTTTACCAATGTCTTCAAAAAGAAAGCTGGCATGACGCCTTCTGAATTCAGAAATGAAATTCAGAAGCTTATTTCCGAATAGTACAACAGTTTGACCAGATTATTATACCCCTGCCTCACCCCCAGCTTTTACCTTTGTACAGAAAATTGACGCTATTACAATATATTAAATGCGTAGAAAGGATTTTATTAAAATTATGGCAACATTACCTTTAGTTGGTGCAGCACACCATGTGAGCTCTTTATATAAATTTTCTGGCGAACTCGAAGCAACGGACAAATATCCGGTTCTATTTCTAGGCCATGGAAGTCCGATGAATGCCATTGAAGACAACGAATTTGTGCAGGGATTCAAAAAAATAGGCCAGACTTTCGAGAAGCCTAAGGCAATTCTCGTGGTCTCTGCACACTGGGAAACACGTGGAACATTTGTCACAGCGATGGAACATCCGGCCACCATACATGATTTTGGCGGCTTTCCTCAAGCTTTATTTGATGTGCAATATCCAGCCCCCGGAAGTCCGGCACTCGCTGCAGAAACGCAGCGTATTGTCAGCAAAGCGGATATTCACCTAGACGATAAATGGGGACTGGATCATGGATCTTGGTCAGTTGTTAAACATCTTTATCCCAATGCAGATGTACCCATTATTCAAATGAGCATCGATTATACGAAGCCGGCTGCATACCATTATGAGATTGCACAGCAATTAACCGAGCTACGGAAAAAAGGTGTTCTGATTATCGGCAGCGGAAATATGGTGCACAATCTGCGGATGGTGGCCTGGGACAAGCTGAATACAACTGGTTATGCCTTTGAGTGGGCTACAATAGCCAATGAAAAAATGAAAAAATTAATACAGGACGGCAACCACCAGGCTTTAATTGATTTTAGAAAACAGGGTAAAGAGTTTGACTTGGCAATTCCAACGCCTGAACATTACCTGCCATTAATCTATACGTTGGGCTTACAGGATAAAAATGAAGAACTCTTTCTTTTCAACGACAATTCTGTGGCAGGATCGCTAACGATGACGTCACTGAAAATTGGCTAAACTACCAAATGACAGCGTAACAATACCAAACAAATACAGGCTATTCCATATACCTACAAGCCATTCTGTTGAGCGCTTTGTCTGGATAATGGAATGGCCTGTAGGTATATTAAAAAGCTGGAATTACGACAATCTCGAAATTTCTATGACAAAAATAGCTTTGATTCCAACAGTAGGATCAATAAATTTGTTTGAAACAAAACAATGTACCTCAACTTAACGCATGGCAACAAAACCTGTTATCGAAATTGAATATTGTCCAAAATGCAATTGGATGCTTCGCGCCGCCTATATGGCGCAGGAGTTGCTGAGTTCGTTTACGGAAGATATCCACGGGGTAATGCTCGTTCCCAGCGAAATTGCGGGACGTTATACCGTACGCGTGGCGGACAACGAGATCTTTGATCGAAAAAGAGCCGCTCGTTTCCCCGAGATAAAAGAGCTCAAACAACTGATCCGAGACATTGTCGCACCGGACAAGTCCTTGGGTCATTCAGACAAATCGACTTCATCCCACCTGTAATTTAGCATAAATCGGATTTTGTAGGCTTCTTCTTTTTAGCAACTTTGTATAAATTAAATGAACAATCATGACTATTCAACAAGAAGTGGATTTTCAACGTATCGCCAAGGCGATACATTTCTTACAGGAGAACTTTAAGATACAGCCTACATTGGGTCAGATTGCTTCACATGTTTATATGAGTGAAGCTCATTTTCAACGCATGTTTACCGCTTGGGCAGGAACGAGCCCCAAAAAATTTTTGCAATATGTAAGTATAAATCATGCGAAATCATTGCTCAAGGAAAGTACTATTGCCGAAACGACATTCCAGCTTGGTCTGTCCAGCAGCAGCAGACTTCATGAACTATTTATCAATATCGAGGGAATGACTCCGGCCGAATATAAAAATGAGGGCGCCAATCTTATTATATTGTACGATTATTATGAAAGCTTATTTGGTACCATGCTCATTGCGTCCACACCAAAAGGTGTTTGCCATATTGCCTATGCAGATGATCAGACTCAAGCCCTTGTATCGCTCCAGCAACGATTCCCCAAAGCAACCTATTTTCAACAGGGGAATGGCATGCACGATAGTGCCCTTAAGGCATTAAACCCTCAAAATAAAGATATCCGCCAGGTAAAATTACATTTAAAAGGAACTGACTTTCAATTGAAAGTTTGGGAAGCCTTGTTAAAAATTCCGATGGGTAACTTGAGCACTTATGGTGCTATTGCTTCTCAAATAGGTAACCCAAAAGCCTCCCGCGCCGTTGGTACTGCTATTGGAAGTAATCCTATTGCTTACCTTATCCCCTGCCACCGTGTGATACAAAACAGCGGTATGTTTGGTGGCTATCGATGGGATCCGATGCGAAAGACAGCGATGATCGGATGGGAGAGCTTTCATACAGCTGTTTAGAAAAAAAGATACTAATATGGAACTTTTCGACAATCTCTTCGATGGCAATAGAAATTTACTCCCTTACGACGGTACTGTCAATTATTATGGCAAAATATTATCTGTGCTGGAGGCAAACCGCTATTTTGATAGACTCATGGAGTCAATTGAATGGGTAAACGATCGGGCCGTTATTTTTGGAAATGAAATAATCACCAAACGAAAAGTGGCCTGGTATGGGGATGATGCGTTCGAATATAGTTATTCTAATACCACCAAAAAGGCGCTTCCGTGGACAAAGGAACTTCTTGAGCTGAAAAAAATAGCGGAAAAACAGACACTGGAAACATATAATTCCTGTCTGTTGAATCTTTATCATAATGGCGACGAAGGTATGGCCTGGCACAGTGACGCGGAGAAAGATCTTAAAAAAAATGGGGCAATTGCTTCGCTAAGCTTTGGTGCTGAACGCAAATTTGCTTTTAAGCATAAGACCAGTAAGGAAAAAATAGATATCATTCTAGGACATGGCAGTCTTTTGGTCATGAAAGATCTGACGCAAACCTATTGGCTGCATCGACTTCCACCTACAAAAAAGGCTTTCGGCGCACGGATTAATCTGACATTTAGAACCATCGATCAACCCTAACCCTCGTCGTTAATAATCGTACATACCAGTTACACGTGAGCACGCCCCCCTATTGGTTACATTGGACATAGGGCACAAAATTAGATTCTTCTATTGGGAATCAGGCATCAATCGCGTCAACCTTTTTGAAACATAAAAGCTGACACGAGCGACTGGACTACTATAAGTTGTCCAAACTATTATCTTTAGGGGTATAATCCATAAAAATACCTCCATCCAATGTAATATGCTTGGCTTGTTTAGCAGAGGACCAGGATATCGTTACCTGCTTTTCATTGGGCTGCCAAACCGCTGGTGTTTGATGTCTTGTTTCTATAGATCCATCTGTATAGGTTATCACTACATCAAATGGAATTGCAAATCCGCCCACATTGGAGACGGTGAGGGTATTTTTGCTGCTCAGTCGCTTAAAGCTATCTACCTTAAGATCGATGTAATGATTGCTGAAATACCAATTTTTCCAATACCAGTTTAAATTCTGTCCTGCTCCGGCATTAATGCTATAAAAGAAGTCCCAAGGCGTAGGATGTTTTCCATGCCATAGCCCCATATAATGGTGCAATGCCTTTTTAAACAATTCATCCCCAAGATAATCCCGTAGTGCAATGTAGGATAATGCCGCTTTAATATAGGCATTGTTACCGTAGCCTAAACCACTTAACTGAGAAGTCATGGTAATCAAGGGTTGGTCTTCTTCTGTAGCGGGGTCCAAAATATAGCGCTTTACGCGGGCATCCTTAAAAAGCGCTTTGTTTTTTTCGGCACCTATCTCTGCGTTCCCAATCCAGAATTCCAATGCCGTAGCCCAGCCTTCGTCCATATAACCATACCGCGTCTCATTGATACCCATGTAAAAAGGGAAATAAGTATGGGCAATTTCGTGGTCCGCCGTTTGTCGTGCATCCACAAGATTATCAGGTACGCTCGAATCGTTGATCATCATCGGATATTCCATATCGGCAAATCCCTGAACCGCCGTCATCGTTGGGTAGGGATAGGTGACTCCGGGCCAGTTTTTGGAAAACCAGTCGATACAGTATTGCTGCCAACCAATATAATGTTCAAAATCTGGCGTGCCGGCAACATAGCTGGACTGTACACTGACGCGTTTACTCCCCAGATCTACACTTCCCCCAT
Source organism: Sphingobacterium sp. UBA5996 (assembly GCF_002429765.1). Lineage (NCBI taxonomy): Bacteria > Pseudomonadati > Bacteroidota > Sphingobacteriia > Sphingobacteriales > Sphingobacteriaceae > Sphingobacterium > Sphingobacterium sp. UBA5996. The sequence continues at coordinate 65,516 of NZ_DJAS01000015.1, read as the reverse complement.
CCCAGATGTAATTGTCACTCACGCTGAAACAAAAATCAGGGACATAGGTTGCTTTGAATTTCCACGTATTCCACGCTTGTTGTGCTGTCACTTTCCCCGATTTCATTTCCGCATCTGTCGCGATATGTATCGGGGTATCGCTGAGTTTAGATTTTTCGAAACGTTCCAAAACTGGTTTTTGTAGTACATCGGCAGCATTTGTCAATTCACCTGTCGCCCAAACGACAAAGTTCTTAGGAACGGATATCTCAAATTGGTAATCGTTGAACCCATTGTAGAATTCCTGCCGCCCATTGTGTTCCAGGAGATCCCAGCCATTGTAATCGTCATATACAGACACACGTGGATAGGAATAAGCGCAATAGAAGGTAGAGGCATTCAGCAGCCCTTCCCGGTCACTCTCTATAGAAAGCGGATATTCCCAGCTGATATCCAATGTTGCAGTAGTTCCCGGAAGGATTTTCTGTCCAAAATCGGCTAACTTTACAGTTCCCCAATCTTTGCTGTTCACTTCATAAACTTGACCATTCAATTTAAACGACTTAATCTCCAGCCCCGAAGTCAGGTAATCGTCCGAAGCGTACGCCGCACGCACTGCATTGGGTTTATGAACATTATTGACAAATCGAATCGCTATGCTTTTCAGTGTATCTGGACTATTATTGCTGTACAAGATGGTCTCTGTTCCACTTACTATCTTTGTGTCCGGGTCCAATTTTACCCGCACGTCATATTTCCCAAAATTTTGCCAATAATTTTTTCCCGGTAGACCCGTCGTGGTTCGGGTTCCCTTTTCAATCGCTTGCTGAATATTTCTTGGTGTATACAACTCTTGGGCATGAGCCGCCCCTGTCAATAAAAGCAGGGACAATCCGTAATTAAATATCGTACGTCCTATCATATCCTAATTTAAATAATCAAACTAAGATAAATTTGTTGTGATTTGCAAGTTTAATATTCCAGCTTGACAACAAAAATATCCCTATTGCCCCGTTGCTATTGACCATCGTTCACATGGCAAAAAGAAGACAGCTTTCAGCCGCTGGAAAACTTTTTATTTTTTTTAACGTTTATTTTTAAGATAAATTCAAAGGTATGCATCAACTTTTACGTTATAACGACTTCCTCCGACACGCTTTTTTAGGTATGCTTTTAATCTTAATCCCGACACTGCTTCGCGCTCAAACCGATACAAATACAGATTCTATTGCGCAGTATAAAGATCAGCGCGACTCAGCTCTGGCGCGTCAATATGATATTTCTGATCTAATCGGAAGAATTATCCATCCCAAACGAAAGAAGGCCCATGCCAGCAAACGTTCGCCTATTACCTTAATGCCCAATATTGCATACAATCCGACCATTGGTGGTCAGATTGGCGTCAAGGCTGTCGCCGGGAAGATACTCGGAGATCCAAAAACAACGACCATGTCAATTGCCGCGACATCGGCCTCAATCACCACAAAAAATATCATGGTGTTCTATATCAGTCACAATGTGTTTACACCGAACAATAAGTTAAATTTCCAGGGTGCTTTTGCGCTTGTTAAAATGGTCGCTTTAGACGCTGGATTGGGTATGACTCCCCAGGGCAAATGGAACAATGCAGATGAGGAGATCCTTGCCAACCCAGAGCATAAGAAGTATGGGGCAAAATATAATGCATTTACATTTAACGAAAAAGTCTATAAGCGCATTGCCGACAATCTCTTTGTCGGGGCAGGACTGGCTTTTGACCTACGCCGTAAAATAAACAGTAGCGGTCCTAATGGCAACGTTACACCCAATACAATCTATACTGAAAAACACGGCTTCGAACCCGACAGTTACAATTCCAATGGACTCCTGCTCAATATGCAATATATGACAAGGGATAACCCCAATAGGCCTTATAAAGGAATCTATTCCGATATAGGTGTGCGATGGAATACAACGCTGCTGGGCAGTAGCAAAAGTGCTGTGCAGCTTACTACCGACTTCAGAAAGTACTTTAGCTTATCTCCGTCCGACCCTGCCCATGTCCTGGCTTTTTGGTATTGGGGTTCGTACAGACTTGGTGGCACACTTCCCTACTTTGACCTACCTGGAACAGGAAGGGACGTTGCTGTTAGAAGTGGCCGCGGTTATACCATTGGTTACTTCAAAGGAATTTCTTTCGGTTATGCTGAAACAGAATACCGGTTTCCAATTCTCAAGAATCGCTTTCTAAGCGGAGCTGCATTTTTTAACCTACAGACAGCCAGCGATGAACTGGGCACCAAACTTTTTGAACGGTGGCAGCCTGGTGGCGGTGCCGGATTGCGGGTGCTGTTTAATAAAGCAACACGCACAAATCTATGTCTAGATTATGCCTTTGGAAAATATGGCTCCCGAGGATTCTTTTTAGGGCTAAATGAAGCCTTCTAATCCGACCATGAGGGGGTATCCTCATTTACCATAAAATAACTAAATTAGCCGATGTTTTTATTCTTTCCCTTCGCAAAGAGTGACTGAATAGACTTTGACGGTACTTCATCATGAATTTAAAAATCTTTTTTCTATACATTCTATTATTATTGGGTCTTGTTTCGTGTTATCCGGTAAACAGGCCAACAACACTAAAAAGCGATGAAGGAAAGAAAGAACAAGTAGCACCTGCTGTATCTCCAACACTTCCATTGGATACTTCAAGTTACGATAGCCCACTTTTTTCAGATAGAATAAAAGAACAAACGCAGCAGTTATTAAAAATGAACGACGACGGCTTATTTGATAAATTGCATCGGAAGTTATCGGCGACACTAAAGGCGGATCAAAAGGATTATTTTCTTGGGCATCCTAACTTGGTTGTTTTAGCAATCGCTAAAGGGAATATTTTCGATAATGGCCCCGGTGACTTTGGCTATATATTGTACAACAAAGACAGTCATCGTATCGAAATAGTCCTTTTTAATCACAAGAATAAATCATTCGGTACATTTTATAAGGAGTTAAAAGTTGTCAATACCCTTAAAAACCTGGATTGTTCATCCAGCTTGGCATCGCTCGATTATCTCGTTGCTTCAGAACTGATTTATCAAGAGGAGTATATTCGATTAAACAACTCCAATTACCTGATAGACGACAATTCCTTTGCGGTAACTGATGTTTCTACGAATAAAAATTTTGATTTGCGGCGGGGCTGTCTCAACAAAGATTTTACAAAAGCCACGATGGCCAATAGTGTTTGTGTACCAACAAGCGCTGTTTATGCCAATTTTCAATGCCTAAAATACAATAAGAAAAAGCAGATTTTTGAAATTTATTTCAGTCAGGAATTTGCAGACTAAGCCGATCTAACAACGATGAAAAGATATTACATGTTCGCCGCCCTTGGTTTATGCGGAAAATTATATGCTCAGGAAGTAGATACAGCGACGAATAGGCTTGAACAGGTAGAGGTTAAAGCCTACTTCAATAAACAACCGCTACTACGACTGACCTCCTCGGCCGCTGTGCTGAGCCGCCAAATGATCCAATCCCAGCAATCTCCCAGCCTTGTATCGGCATTGAACAGGGTACCAGGATTACGGATGGAAGAACGCTCTCCTGGAAGTTATCGACTTGCACTCCGCGGCAGTATGATCCGTTCACCTTTTGGTGTTCGTAATGTCAAAATCTACTTGGACGACTTTCCTCTTACTGATGCTGGTGGAAATACCTATCTTAATTTGATCGATCCGTATGCATTGGGCCAGATCAATATCTTAAAAGGTCCCGATGGATCGATCTACGGTGCTAATTCGGGTGGTGTAGTCTCTTTATACAGTAAGGGATTTGACCAATCTTCCAAACCGGAAGTCAACCTGCAACTGACCGGCGGCTCTTATGGTCTTTTTCAAGAACAGCTTAACACCATATTACCCTTTAGCCAGACACAGCAGTTAGCCATCAATCAGAGCTGGACCCGAAGTGATGGATATAGACAAAATTCGGCTTTAAACAAAAAGAATATTCAGCTCAATTACAATTGGCAGTACGCCAAAACTTCCGAATTAAAATTCACCGGGTTTTATTCGGATCTTGGCTATCAGACTCCTGGGGGTCTCACCGCCGTACAAATGGGAACTGACCGCAGGCAGGCTAGGCCGAAGGGCGGGCCAAATCCTGGGTCTGTTGAGCAAAAAGCGGCTATCTACGATAAAACGTTCTTTGGTGGACTCAGCAACCAAACGCGTCTCAGCTCTAAAATGACCTTATTTGCCAGTATATTTGGTTCGTCAAATCAGATCAAAAATCCGTTCATCACCAATTACGAGAAACGAGACGAGAAAAACCTGGGAACGCGCTTATATTTATCTTATGCCGATCTATTGGGCAAGGATTTAAAATATGAGCTGCAGCTCGGCCTGGAAGCACAAAAAGGCTGGTATGCTGTTGACAACTATGATAATGAAAAAGGTGTCGCCACCAACCCGCAGGCTAAGGACAAGTTGGATAACAGCCAACAATCATTTTTTGCCCGCACCCAACTGGAATGGCTCGAGCGTCTTCAATTAGAGCTTTCGCTCGGATTAAATGAGAGTAAAATTGGCTACCGACAATATTTTCCTGTTGAACAGGAAGACAAAGCAAACATTGATTTTGGGAGTACCTGGATGCCTAGAGCAGCTTTATCCTATTTAATTACACCCATGTTTGCACTGAGGGCGTCAATCTCCAAAGGGTTCTCTACACCAACTGTTGCGGAGGTCCGTTCATCGGATAATTCAATTAATACGCTACTCAAGCCTGAAACCGGTACGAATCATGAATTGGGGTTGCGCTTGCATTTGTGGAATCGCCGGGTTGTTTTAGATGCTGCGGCCTACACGTATCAAATGGACAACGCCATTATCAGACAGCTCAGGGAAAATGGTGCTGAATATTTCCAAAATGCGGGTAAAATAGACCAAAAGGGGTTAGAAGCATCAATACTGCTCTATTTGATCACACCACAAGTGTCCGGTGTTGTCCGTAGCCTACAGTTCGCCAGTAATTTTTCCTTCAATGATTACAGTTTTAGAACCTATCAGGTGGGCGACAAAAATTATCAGGGTAATAAGCTTCCTGCGGTTCCGAAAACAGTATGGGTGAATTCATTGAATATACTTTTTCCGAATCAATTTCGATTCGACCTTCTGTCTAATCTAACCGCAGCAATACCATTGGATGATGCAAATTCTGTTTATGCCAAACGGTATCATCTTTTGCAGGGCAAATTATCTTGGACAAAATCTGTCGGATCCTGGTATCAAATCAGACTTTTTGGAGGTGCAGACAATCTGCTGAATGAAAAATATAGTCTTGGAAACGATATCAATGCCTTTGGGGGCCGCTATTTTAATCCTGCCCCCTTGCGTAATTATTATGGGGGTATGAGTTTTAACTTTTAATCAAGTCGTATGGAGTTTCATCAGCATGTATTGACCGATATTGATTTCAACAAAGTAAGCCGGCATTCTTATTTTCCTTGGATGGACTTGACACTCTCTCATTTCAAGGTGAATGCACTGGAGATGGAGATCAATCAGGCAACGTTTCGTGTACAGGAAAATTATAACGACTTTGAGGTGATGATTATCCATACCGCTCCGGCGACAGCCGTATTCTGCAACTGTCTCCATACAGGATTTTGTCGTCATCAAAAGGCGGCTTTAAGTAAATTATTCATGCAGGAAAATTGGCTGGCATTCTTTGACGCCAATCGGTACAAAGATCTCCTGAAAAAAGTTGCGGCACAATATGGACTGGAAGATGAACCGGCTCTAGAAAATTATTTTTCTGCGCATATCAAAGCGGGTAAACTGGACTTCTCACTGAAAGACAAACAGTTAACATCCATTGATGACTTCGATCTGGTGGCGGAATCTCTTACCCCGAAAAGCAAAACTCCTATCGAACAGCTGCATTATTTTGTTGTATTAACACGCAATCGGTATTACAAAAATCTGCAGGTGCTCCTCTGTCAGGCTTCATTAACGAAATCCGGAATGCTCAAAAACCCGATTTCTGATGGTGATATCCAAACATGTGTCTGGCGGAGCCGCTCAATAGAGGAAATGCAATTTTACACGGCTGTGCTTCAGCTTTCGCAGGTAGTGCAACAAGATTTGGAAATTATGTCCAGCCTGAAGGCAATTGCAAAAAACCCGCTACGGATGGATTTTTACCTACATGATTATGAACAATATGAAAATATAACAGCCTCCTCCCTATCAGCAGTTCAGCTTAGTCTGAAGAAAGGTGATATTAAGCTCTTTATTACAAAAAAAGGCTCATTTTATGCTATTCAGGGAGAAATTCATATCCATGCCATAGCCTACAGTTTACAGGATTTAGTTATTCTTTTGGATCATTTCATCTTCATCAGAAATCAGCTTTTTCTGATTGAAAATAAGCTTCACCTCAAGTTGATACGTTTGTTTAGCAACAAGGGTGAGCAGTTGTTGATTCATCAGCGGAAATTCAAAGAATTCAACAGCTTATTTTTGGAACCGCTCTCGCATTCGGTGGACTTGCATTTCCGGGATATTCCTAAAGCGAGCAAGCCGCAGTTAAAGGAAACTCTGTATTATCAAGATATGCAACCGATCCTATTTCTTGAAGAGTCAGCCGATTTTGTCAACCTTATTCCAGTAATGCGTTATGGAGAGGTCGAAATTCCTATTTTAAGCAAACGAAACATATTTGGAACGGATAGTAAGGGCAACCAGTTTTTGGTCGATCGGAAGCGCGAATCAGAAACTAACATAATTTCGCTTTTACTGAAGCAACATCCGTATTTTGAGGAACAGATGCACGATGGAAGCTTCCAGCATTTTTATCTCCATCGCCGCTATTTTCTAGATAAAGACTGGTTTTTAGATGCTTTCGATGAATGGCAGCATCACGGTATACAGATCATTGGATTTAATGCCCTTCGGGGGAATAAATTAAGTCGTTTTAAAGGTAAAATACATATCGAGGTACTGAGTGGTCAAAACTGGTTCAATGCCCATATACAGGTTAAATTTGGTCCTAAGAGCGTTTCGCTTAAAAAACTCGAAAAGGCCGTACGGAACCGTTCGCAGTTTATCACGTTAGACGATGGCACCCAGGGAATTTTACCGCAGGAGTGGCTCGATAAATTTGAAGCTTATTTTAATGCCGCCGAAACGATCACGGATGATTTCATTGAAATTCCAAAATATAAATTTAATGAGATTGACCATCTTTTTGAGCAGTCTGAGATAGATCCTACCGTAGTGGCAGAGCTTAGCATGCTGAGAAGTCGACTCACTAATTTTTCTTCGTTCTCCAAACTTCAGATTCCTTCATCCTTTGTTGGAAATCTACGCCCCTATCAGCAAGAGGGAGTACAATGGTTGCATTTTTTGGATGGGCTTAACTTTGGAGGCTGTCTTGCCGATGATATGGGGCTCGGCAAAACTATCCAAATTTTAGCTTTCTTGGCTACTCAAAAAGGACGGGGACAAACTGCAGCAACTTTACTGGTACTTCCCACGACCTTAATCTTCAACTGGCAGCACGAAATTCAGCAATTTCTTCCGTCTTTTGAAACGCTCGTTGTCGATGGTCCAAATAGCCTACAAAAAGCGCGGCAGCCTGAATCCTATGACTTGATTTTAATTTCTTATCACAACCTGTTGACAGCGATCAATATGCTGAAAAAAATAAAGTTCAATTATGTTATATTGGATGAATCGCAGCAAATAAAAAATCCAGATTCTCAGCGTTATAAAACAGTAAACTTACTACAATCAAGAAATCGTATTATTTTGACAGGAACCCCTATCGAAAATAACACAATGGATCTCTATGCGCAGATTTCCTTTATTGTGCCCGGTTTACTAGGAAGTAAAAAGTACTTCAAAGATGTTTACACCACCCCTATAGACGCCTTCCACGACCGCAAGAGAAAAGAAATGCTGAAAGAAAAAGTAAAGCCTTTTATTCTGCGCCGAACAAAGCAGGATGTATTACGTGATCTTCCAGCGAAGAATGAACTGGTTCTTTACTGTGAAATGAAAAGTGCTCAACGGCGAATTTATGATCTTTATGAAAAGGAGTTCCGCGAATTTATCTCGGCCAAAGATGGAGATGAAATCAGAAAAAGCCCTATGCATGTATTGAAAGGTTTAACCAGATTGCGCCAGATATGTAACTCGAGCAAACTGCTCCAAAATGAAGAGCTGACATCCACGGAGGACTCTGCCAAAATTGAAATGCTTATGGAGCAGATTGTGCATAAAAAAGAGCAGCATAAAATGATCGTATTTTCACAATTCGTAACGATGCTCAACCTGATTAAAGAGGCTTTGGATAAACGGGGTATCCGTTCATTGATGCTCACAGGGAAATCCAAAAATCGAGGTCAGCTGGTTAGCGATTTCCAGTACAATAAGGATATACCTGTTTTTCTGGTGAGCCTGAAAGCAGGGGGCACTGGACTCAATCTTGTCGCTGCCGATGTGGTGTATCTGGTGGATCCTTGGTGGAATCCTGCAGTCGAACAACAGGCCATTGACAGGATTTATCGCATGGGGCAGCAAAAAACGGTAACTGCAGTTCGGTTAATCAGCCCGAATACCGTTGAAGATAAAATTCAGACCTTACAGCAGCATAAAAAGGAAATAAGCAAAAGTATTCTGGATGAAGGCGGCAGCTTGGATACCTTTTATCTGGATAAAAGCTATTTAATGGAGTTGCTGCGATAACTTTGGCTTTCATGTGTTATCTTAAACGCTTTTGTTAATTTATCCGCTTTCTTTATCGTATATCACACAGCAACGAACTAGCTATTAACGCGCCGTAGCCATCATTCTACGATCTGTTTTCTGTACTTCGAATCGATTATATATTTTACTCCTCTGGCATCTACAAATACAGGTTTGCCGAGGTATTGCTCGTCTGTACGTCGATCGATAGCGACGCGATACCTAGTGGTTGAGCTGGAGGAACTATAGGTGATATTTTCAACTGATTTTGCGGGGCTACTGATTACTTCCGAACCTTCATATACTTGGTCACTCACCCTACCTTTAAAACGCTTTTTGTCGGTTGCACTTATTGTTTTATCGTGATTTTCAGTATCATCCTCGTGAATTACATTAAGATTCCCCCTGTCGACTTGTGGGTTTAAAGGAAAGAATGGATCTAACCAGCGATATACTCCATGAAATTCAGGTACTGAGTTATAAAAAGCATGCATCTGTTGCGCTATTACACTATGGATTCCGCCTACTACAATCAGCACCAACAGTAAGCAACGTCTAAAGATTATTAATTCAACTCCTAACATATCTCTTTTTTCTTTCGTTGAATTACGTCCAAATAAAATGCCATCCCCCCCTTAGCGCCTCATGTTTAACACATTTTTAACTAAAGGAAATTTCACTTTCTAGTTCCCATGTAATTAAAAAGGCCTTACAGATTCTGTTGTCGGAGTTAACTGATATATATTTCAGTTATATACTTGAATACGATACGATCGGAGATTGCGTACTTATCAAAGAGAATACGGAGATCATCATATAACGTTTTATTTTTGTCTTGTTCTTTTGGGAAATAGGAGGATGAACGCACTCTTCCCAAAAAAGATCGGAGGTCTAAGATCTGTTGATTTGGCAAAGTTATCTTTTTCATTGCCCGGGTTCCAAAAAAGTGTTTAAGATCGTCATCACCAATATTTTTGTGGCTGACCGGCTGATAACTGGGGATATGACTGCGTAAAAAATGTTCATACTCTTGCTGAAAGGCATCCGTGGGATCGCGCTGGTTCCAGACGATTACCATATGTCCATTTTCAGTAAGAATACGGTCAAACTCTTTTCGACAGGCCTGCCGGTCGAACCAATGGAACGATTGTCCGGCAAAAATAAGATCAACACATCCGGACTCAATGGTCGTGTCTTCGGCGGTGGCATTCACTGCAATTAGATTCCTATAGGTTTTAAAATGATGCAACAAAGATTCACGCATTTCACGATTGGGTTCTACGGCAAAAACGTCATTTCCATTTTCGAGAAAGAGTTGGGTAGAGAGCCCGGTGCCGCTGCCAATATCGGCAACCAACCATTTCTTATGTAACCCGATCTGTTCTTTTAGCACCTGAATAATCTCCTTGGGGTAATTAGGTCTAAATTTTTCATAATCGACAACCCTGTCTGTGAATCTATCAATACTGTTTTTGTCCATACTAAGCATACTATAACTAGTCGATGATACCCTCATCTTTAAAACTGTAATATCCGTTATCGGTAAAGATTAAATGATCGGCAACTCTAATATCCATAATTTTAGAGGCTTCGACAATTTTTTGCGTCAGGATTTTGTCAGCATTGCTCGGATACAAAGTACCTGAAGGATGGTTGTGAATAAGTATAATGGCGTGTGCTTTGAGGCTGATTGCCGTTCGTAAGATTATTCGGACATCAACTGGCGTAAAATCATTACCGCCACGGCCAATGAGCTGCTTGTCCAATATTTTATATGCGGTATTCAAATACATTGTCCAAAATTCCTCATGCGGGAGGTCTTGTAATATTGGTTTCATAAGGGTATATACATAGCGACTACTGGTCACCTGTTTACGCTCTTCGGCGGGCAGTTCGTTTTTGCGACGAGCGAGCTCCAAGGCGGCAAGAATGGAAATGGCTTTTGCTTCTCCTATGCCTCTATACCTGCTCAGTTCTGCGACATCCATTGTGGAAAGTGTCTGCAGGCTGTTATTGGCATCAGCTAATATACGCCGACACAATTCTACGGCACTTTCATTTTTGGATCCAGAGCCAATCAAGATCGCTAATAATTCGGCATCTGTAAGTGCCCTACGACCTTGCTTCAAAAGTTTCTCCCTCGGGCGATCGGCCTCAGCCCAATCCCGAATGACTAGTTTGTACGAGTTTGGCATTTGCAGTTAAGTTATAAAAGGCTAGCGTACATAAATATACAAAAAAAGCTACTTAATATCCTGAGAAATAAACAATCTATCAATTAAAAAAAATTGGCAATAGGGATTTACTTCACATTTCACTCTGAAACGTTATCTTTGTACTTCATAAAAATTTTTTGAATATGAGTAAAGCGATCATTAAAACAGAAAAAGGCGACATGACTGTGGAGTTCTACACAGCTGATGCTCCAAATACAGTAGCCAATTTTATTAAACTTGCTAAATCAGGATATTATGATGGATTAGCATTTCACCGCGTGATTCCTGATTTCGTGATCCAGGGTGGTTGTCCAAATTCACGAGAAGGTGCCGCAGGCACACCGGGAACAGGTGGTCCTGGTTATAAAATTGACTGTGAACTGACTGGCGAAAACCAATATCACGATAGAGGTGTATTATCTATGGCTCACGCTGGCCGTAATACAGGAGGTTCTCAATTTTTCATCTGCCATAGCCGCAATAACACTGCTCACCTGGATCGTAACCATACCTGTTTTGGAAAGGTAACTGAGAATGTGGATATTGTTGACGATATCAGACAGGGTGACCGTATCTTATCAATTGAAGTTATCGAAGATTAATTCTTGGAGATTTAAATATAGTTAAAATGAATTTAAGAGCATTAGTATCCGTAACTGGTAAACCAGGATTGTTCAAATTGGTTGGACAAAATAAAGGAGGTTTTATTTTAGAAACCCTTGATCAGGCAAAAATTAAAACTGTAGTCAGTTTATCTTCGACAAAAATGGCTACTTTGGAAGACATCACAATTTATGGTGAAGAAGAAGAAATTCGGTTATTGAATATTTTTGAAACGATCAAAGAGAAAGGAATTGCTTTACCGGATACAAAATCAGATGGCGAAACGTTGAGAAATTTCTTCCGTGAAGTAGCTCCCGGCCATGATGAATCACGTGTCTATTCATCGGATATTAAAAAGGTGATTACTTGGTATAATATTATCAAAGAATTTCCTTTATTTGAAGAAGAAGCTCCTGCTCCTTTAATGTAGATTTTACCTAAATCAAATAAAAAAACGGAGTTGATTATTGATCAACTCCGTTTTTTTATTTGACGTACTAATGAAACACGACATCTAGCACCCTTTGTTCGACGCTATTTTGATCACTGGGGCCATCAGCCCTGGTACGCATTTTTGTCACTTCAAATTCTTTGGGTCCAAATTGCTTTTCAACGACAGCTGTTGTTGTAAAACGCAGTAGTGAATTCTCGTCATCCTTAAGATAGGCATCAATTTCGAGAATCCCTTCGTTTTCATCAAACACATAAGGATGCAGCCTATTAATTCCTTTTGGAATCCGTGGACTTTTCCAAATGACAAATTTAGGAAGTGCTTTATCCTTCGGATCAATTTTATTGTAAATGGCCTGTTGGCAGGTAATGCCGGCAATTACTTTTGTTTTCCCCGTTTTGTCGATCATATAGTCTTTGGGATTTATTCGTATCTGCACTTTGGCAAACCCATGGGAAATTCCCTCTGGAAAGTTAAGGGAAATATTAATATCCTCATTTTCTCGATTTGCTAAAAAGCCTTCTCCTGTACCTTTACTGTAATTCACATAATTTTGCAACTGATAGGTTAAACCTTCAGCAATGGATTTTGCTTGTTGTTGATCAAATCTAATTTCCATCTTGCGTAAGGGAACAAGCATAAGTTCCATGCGTTGGAGGGGATTTCCTATATCAAAGCTATCTGCCTCCTTTTTTTGGGATTCGGGCAGTGCGGATATCGTTTTCCACAGAACGGCAGGTGAGCTCTCTTTATTCAGATTCATCAACCTGAGGAGTTCAGCAAAAGGCATATTCGGAAAGGTAACTTTTTGTTCGATTACCGCAGCATTGATACGTTTTGAAGAACGGATGTCAGTTGTTGTATTGGATTCTTCGTGTAATTTAACTTCTTTGGGGGTAGAAGATTGACAATTACAAAAAAGTAGTGATAGGCCAAATAAAGGGAGAGATAGGGCGTACTTTATTAGATATTTTATCATATCTATTTTTGTTTAAATGTATTTTGTACAAATTTACCTTATTTGCTGCATATATCACAAAAAAGCTCCAGATATTATTTCTGGAGCTTTTTTTCTTCGATTTGCCACTCGGGCTCATCAGGTTATTTAATGTCCTTTTGGTTCGGCGTCGATACGTTTAATATCTGCACCTAATTTCCGTAAGCGCTCTTCGATATCTTGATAGCCGCGTTCAATTTGTTCGATGTTGTGGATCACAGACTTTCCTTTTGCCGATAAGGCTGCAATGAGTAGGGATACTCCGGCACGGATATCAGGGGAAGTCATTTCAATACCTCTCAGGTAATGTGATTTGTTCAATCCAATAACCGTGGCGCGATGTGGGTCACACAAAATAATCTGAGCCCCCATATCAATCAATTTGTCCACGAAGAACAAACGGCTCTCGAACATTTTTTGGTGGATCAATACATTTCCTTTTGCCTGCGTTGCTACCACGAGCACTATACTCAATAAATCTGGCGTAAAACCTGGCCAGGGTGCATCCGAAATCGTCAGAATAGATCCATCTATAAATGTATCAATCTCATAGGAGTCTTGTGCAGGAATAAAAATATCGTCACCACGTAATTCAAACTTGATACCCAAGCGCGAAAATACAGATGGGATAACACCAAGTTCTTCAAAACAGACGTCCTTAATTGTAATTTCCGAACCTGTCATTGCTGCCAATCCGATGAAGGAACCTATTTCAATCATATCGGGCAACATACGGTGTGAAGTACCGCCAAGACGTTCTACACCTTCTATGGTCAACAAATTAGATCCAATACCGGATATTTTTGCTCCCATGCGGTTTAGCATCTTACATAATTGCTGTAAATAAGGCTCACAAGCTGCATTGTATATCGTTGTTGTGCCTTTGGCCAATACAGCAGCCATTACAATGTTGGCAGTACCGGTCACTGAAGCCTCGTCCAATAGGATATAGCTGCCTTTTAGCGCTGTTGCATCAACATTAAAAAAATGATTGGTAGGATCGTAAATGAATTTAGCCCCCAATTTTTCAAAGCCCAAAAAATGTGTATCCAATCGTCTACGGCCAATTTTATCACCACCCGGTTTTGGGATAGCTGCCTTGCCGAATCGAGCCAACAAAGGGCCAACAATCATGATAGAGCCCCGCAACCCCCCTCCTTTTTCTTTAAATTCGGGCGATTGAAAATAGTCTATATTTATATCTTTCGCTTCAAAAACATAGGTATCCTTATCAATGCGATTGATTTTAACACCTAACGCTCCTAACAGATCAATCAACTTATTGACATCTTTAATATCTGGAATATTACTGATGGTCATGGGTTCTTCTGTCAGTAAAACTGCAGAAAGAATCTGTAAGGCCTCATTTTTTGCTCCTTGAGGAATAATCTCTCCCTTTAACGGTTTTCCACCGATTATTTCAAATGCGTTCATTTATTCTATAAGTGATATCTTCTTAATACATACTCTCCGCTTGTATTTCCCTTGGGTATTTGGTTTATTGTTCCAAAACAGCGCGTTTTTTAAAAAAAGCAGGCAATTGTAAAGAAATCTATTAATCACTTCGCAATTGCCTGCTTCTTTGAACAATCTTTAAGAACTAGCCTCGTTTGTTATTATAGTTACCCTGTGGCTTTCTGTTTCTGTTATTATTATTACTTCCGTAACTATTGTTATTGTTACTTCCGTAGCTATTACTGTTGCTTCCGTAGTTGTTGCGCTTGGTATTATTGTTATTGTTGTTTGCCATACGAGGCTTACCACCACCTTTCGACTGATGGCCGGAATTATTGTTATTGTTGTTGTTGTTATTTCCGCCCGAGTTACTATTGGCCGGACCTTTAACACGATTTCCCGGAGGCGGCGTTTTAAAGTCAAGTTTCGTCAAAACAGTACCTTCTGGTAAGGTCAATTGGTAACCCGACAGCTCTTTGAGATCCTGAATGATCAATTCATCCGAAACAGAATCTTTATTCCAGGTCAGGTAAGCCATTTTCATAAAATTGGCAATACCGATAACCATCTGCTCCCTTTTGGCTTCGTCATTGGCCAACAGTGCCTTTTCAATCATTTTCTCTACCGTAAAACCGTAATGTTTGAATCGGATGGAATGCTGTGGATAGCCGAGGTGCTCCACTTCGTGTTTCACGCTTTTGGCAGTAGCAATTGGATAAGGCGAGTCGATATCCAATTTAAAATCAGAAATAATCTGTAGGTGGTCCCACAGCTTATGTTTAAAATCAGACACATCTCTCAGATGTGGATTTAATACCCCCATCATATCGATTACAATTTGTGCGTGTTTATTTCTTTCTTCCTTTGTGGGTAAAGTACAGATGTAATCTACCATATTTTGCACATTGCGACCATATTCTGCAAGGATCAATTTTGGTCTAGTGCTGTTGTAGTCAAAGTTCATATAGCTAATATAAGTACCTAAGTAAACGATCAAGATGTCGTTTTGGTATTTTATTATTGAATTATTCTAAGTTTTGCAAATTTAAGCAACAATTGTTTCTGTCCCAACTCTTTAAAGAAAATAGTTGCTTTTATATCTCCTTTGTTTCCTTCGAGATTAACAACTTTCCCAAATCCGAAGCGTTCATGTTCAACTTCCATGCCGACTTGAAGGTTTGATGTATCTGAAGGAGCAAAACCCGCAGTAGGTTTGTGGGCTTTTGGCAGTATTGACGTCGTCTTCACCATCGGCTTAGGCTTAGGTTTAGAAAATGTGTCATCACTGTCCTTTTGTTGCCATGCAATTCGTTCGCCTTGAAAACTTCCGGCTGAGGCAGAAGTTTGTCGTGGTTTAAAATCCAATGCAAGACATGCCGGATTCAATTCATCCAAGAAGCGACTGGGTTCGCAATTATTGAGCGTTCCCCAACGATATCGCGAAGTAGCATACGAAAGTAGTAATTTTTTTTCAGCTCTCGTAACAGCGACATAAAAAAGTCTTCGTTCTTCCTCCAATTCCGACCTGGAATTCAAAGATAACTGCGACGGAAATAAGTTTTCCTCCAAACCAACAATAAAGACAATCGGAAACTCCAGCCCTTTAGAAGAGTGGATGGTCATTAAAGACACGGTATCAGCGTTTGGATCTTTATCGTTATCGTCGTTGGTCAACAAAGCGATATCCTGCATATAAACGTCCAGTCCGCGCTCTTCAATATCCTCTCGCTCCGAAAATTCCTTAATACCATTGAGGAGTTCCTGGATATTTTCGTAGCGCGCCAATCCTTCTACGGACTTATCTTCATACAATTCCTTTAGAATACCACAGTGCTGAGCAATGTGCATGGCCGTATCAAAAGCGCTATTGTTCTTAGCCAAAGCCTGAAAACTCTGTATCATCTGTGCAAAACCACCAACAGAGGTTGCACTACGTCCATCAAGAAACTGAGCCGCATTGGCAACAACATCCCAGATTCGGTATTGATTCTGATCTGCTGCGATCATAATCTTCTCGATTGTCGTATCTCCGATCCCGCGACGCGGATAATTGATAACGCGCTTTAATGCTTCCTCGTCGTTTGGATTAAAGGTGAGCCTGAAATAGGCGATCAGATCTTTAATTTCTTTCCGTTGATAGAACGAGGTACCGCCATATATTTTATAGGGAATATTAATTTTGCGTAAGGCCTCCTCCATTGCCCTGGATTGGGCATTGGTACGGTAAAGAATAGCAAAATCTTTATAATTAAGACCCTTTATCGATTTCTCTTCAATGATCAGATCGGCTACGATTTTACCTTCCTCATTGTCAGAGAACGCACGTGAAACCTTGATTTTCTCGCCTTCTTCGTTATCAGAAAAGACATTTTTCTCCAATTGATTCTGATTGTTGGCGATCACCGAGTTAGCCGCATTTACGATCATTTTAGTGGATCGATAATTCTGTTCCAGTTTAAAGATCTTTACATCTGGATAATCCTTTTGGAAATTCAGGATGTTCTGAATATTTGCGCCACGGAATGCGTAGATGGACTGCGCATCATCCCCTACGACACAGATATTTTCATTTACTGCTGCCAGACGCTTGACAATGAGGTATTGTGAAAAGTTCGTATCCTGATACTCGTCGACCATCAGATAACGAAACTGGTGCTGATATTTATGCAGTACCTCTGGATGCTTATTGAGCAAGACATTTGTCTTGAACAGCAAATCGTCAAAATCCATGGCACCTGCACGGTAGCAGCGTTGGGCATAGGTCATATAAATTTGTCCCAATTGCCCACGACCATTTGAAATATCTTCGGCCAAGATGGCTTCATTCTTATTATATTCCTGCGGTGATATCAGGTTGTTTTTTGCCTGCGAGATACGACCGTATACATGATTGACATTATACAGCTTATCATCGAGATTCATTTCTTTTAGGATGGCACGCAACAAGCTTTTGGTATCGTCGGTATCGTAGATTGTAAAGTTTCTGGGATACCCGATCAATTCAGCTTCTACCCGGAGTATTTTTGCAAATACGGAGTGGAATGTTCCCATCCAAATATTTTTCGCTTCGCTCCCAACGACAGAAACGATACGCGCGCGCATCTCTTTGGCTGCCTTGTTGGTAAATGTCAACACCAAGATATTGAATGGATCAACACCTTTTCGAATCAAGTGTGCTACACGATAGGTAATCACCCGTGTTTTTCCTGAACCAGCTCCTGCAACAATCATCACAGGACCTTCTGTTTGCTCTACGGCTCCTCGTTGTGAAGGGTTTAAACCCGCTAAATAATCCAAATTAACTCCTTAAATTTTAAAACCTGAGAATAGGGTATAAAAGTACAAATTTCCTGTCGATCCCTCGGGCTATCCTGCTAATATTTTTACACAAAAAAAACCGATAATAAAGATTATCGGCTTTTATATCAAATAAGCAGTATTTAGCCTCTGCTATTATAATTTGGTGCTTCCTTCGTAATGGAAATATTATGTGGGTGAGACTCTCTCAAGCCTGCTCCTGTAATACGGACAAACTGAGCTTCCTGCAACTTCTCAATTGTGGCAGCACCACAGTAACCCATGGAAGCGCGCAGTCCACCGACATATTGATAAACGACTTCAGCCAGTGTACCTTTATAAGGAACACGACCAACAATACCTTCAGGAACCAGTTTTTTAATATCATCTTCCACGTCTTGGAAATAACGGTCTTTAGACCCTTTTTCCATCGCTTCAATTGAACCCATACCGCGGTAAGACTTAAACTTACGTCCTTCGTAGATAATGGTTTCACCTGGGGCTTCTTCCACTCCTGCGAATAATGAGCCGGCCATAATCGTGCTTGCCCCAGCGGCAATTGCTTTTGCAATATCGCCTGTCTGTTTGATACCACCATCTGCAATCAATGGTACGCCAGTTCCTTTCAGTGCTTTCGCTACTTCATATATCGCATAAAGCTGAGGAACACCGACACCTGCAATAATACGTGTTGTACAGATTGATCCGGGTCCGATACCAACTTTTACCGCGTCTGCACCTGCTTCAGCCAAAGCGGTTGCAGCCGCACCTGTAGCAATATTTCCAACGATGACCTGAAGTTCAGGAAATTGGGCTTTTACTAATTTCAGTTTATCGATCACCCCTTTTGAATGCCCATGTGCCGTGTCAATGGTGACTACATCTACTCCCGCCTTCACCAACGCTTCAACGCGGTCCATTGTATCTGGCGTAACGCCTACTGCAGCGCCCACCAATAAACGTCCATGGCTATCTTTAGCGGCATTTGGATAATGCTTATATTTTTGAATATCTTTAAATGTGATCAAACCTTTCAAAATTCCTTCCCTATTGACTACTGGAAGTTTTTCGATCTTTTCGTTTTGAAGAATCTCCTCAGCTTTCACCAAATCTGTTCCTTCGGGTGCCACGACAAGATTTTCTTTCGTCATCAATTCATTGATTGGTCGAAGCATATCTTTTTGAAAACGAAGGTCACGATTGGTTACAATACCGACTAACTGCCCATTTTCATTCACAACGGGAATGCCACCGATCTTGTGCTCCTTCATGATATTAAAGGCGTCTCCCACTGTTGCTGTTGCCAATAAAGTAACAGGATCCTGAATCATCCCGCTCTCGGAGCGCTTAACTTTGCGTACTTCAGCAGCCTGTTCTGCAATAGTCATGTTTTTGTGCAACATACCAATACCGCCAGCTTGTGCAATCGCTATGGCTAAATCAGCACCAGTTACCGTATCCATTGCTGCAGAAACCAATGGGATATTTAATTTGATTTTTTTTGTTAGCGAAGTACTCGTATCAACGTCACGGGGTAAAATTTCAGAATAAGCTGGAATTAATAAGACGTCATCGTAAGTGAGACCTTCTGCTACGAATTTTTGTGGATCTAATTGCATGGCAAATATGTATTGGGTTTTCTATTTGCCAGGCAAATTTAAGAAAAATAAGTAATATTAAAAAATAAAATATAGAAATTACAATCGAAAGACAAATTAGAACCATTATGAATTAAACATTCCATTTCCTTTATTTCAGACGCGATTATTTTTTGGCAAGCTATTTGCTTTCGGTAACACGAAAAGTTATTTTAATTAATGAAAATATAAAGATAAGATAATTATGAAAAAGACACTACTTTCATTAGCTGCTGTCGCAGCATTAGCATTTGGCACACAAGAAGTAAAAGCTCAATCTCCTCAACGCGCTGCAATCGGTGTGGTTTTCGACGGATCGATCGGTGACCTTTGGGGGGTTCAATACAAACAGTCAATGGGTGGCGCAAACAATGGTCAAGCGCAGGTAATGTTTGATGACCATGTGGTAGCAGTTGGTGCTGATTGGCAACATGCAAGACCTTTCCGTGGCGCTCCAGGTTTAGGTTGGTACGCAGGTGTTGGTGCACAATTAACGTTTGTAGACGTTGGCGACAACATTACTTATGTGGGATTGAGACCGCAATTGGGTCTTGAATTTAAAATTCCATCGGCTCCTATCGGTCTTCACGCTGACTGGAAACCAAATTGGACTTTAAACCATGGTTCTGATTTTGACGCTTCAACATTTTCATTTGGTATCAAATATACGTTGAGATAATAGAAGCAGCTCAAATAGCTTAAAAAAAAGGTTCTTCTCATCATGAGGAGGACCTTTTTTTATGAAATAAAATGCATAAGTATTTCTTTTTTTATTCAATTCTCCTATTTTTATGCCGTTGACCTAATTGGCATAAATAAAACTTTTCATTCTACAAAAATTTTATACCTTTGCCATTCTTGGTAAAATGTGATTAAACAAGAACTAATTATCAATTACATAAACAGTATTTAACATTATAATTAATACAATTAATAACAGACGATGCAAGGTAAAGGGCTGATTAAACTTTTAGTGATAGTGGTGTCATTAGCGTGTCTATACTCCCTATCATTTACTTGGGTGACCCGCAATGTGGAGCGCGATGCTGAGAATTTTGCCAAGGGAGACTTGGCGAAAGAGAAGAGCTATCTAGACTCAATGGCAGGTGAAGTAGTGTACAATTTAGGGTTTGCAAAATACACCTATCGGGAAGCCAAAGCAAATGAACTCGCTTTGGGATTGGATTTGAAAGGTGGTATGAACGTAACCATGGAAATCTCGTTGGACGAATTGATCCGCAATTTGGCAAACAATCCAAAAGATGAGAAATTCAACAAAGCGTTGGAACAGGCTGTAGCAAGAAGCAAAACGAGTGCTAAAACAGTCGTTGCGCTATTTATGGAAGAATACAAATCCATCGGTGCTACAACTCCACTTTCAACCTTCTTTTCAACAAAAGATAATGCTGCACTAATTAAACCTGGGGATTCAGACTCAAAAGTTGAATCATTCCTTCAAAAAGAAGCGGACAACGCCATCCAAAATTCCTACAAAGTACTTCGTACACGTATTGATAAGTTTGGTGTTGCATCTCCAAACATTCAAATTCAACAAGGTACAAACCGTATTTTAATCGAATTACCTGGTGTCAAAGACGAAAGCCGTGTGCGTAACCTGCTTCAAGGCTCCGCTAAACTGGAGTTTTACGAGACCTATACCAATCAAGAAGTTTATCCATTACTGGAAAATATCGACAAAACTTTAGCTTCTACGTTAAAAGCAGCCCCTGCTACAACAGGTACTTCCGTAGCAGACACAAGCAAAAAATCAGATGATTTGTTGTCCAACCTAACCGGTGGTAAAAAAGATGCGATAAAAGACAGTGCTGCTGTAAATCTTGGTCAGAAAAATCCACTGTTTGAAGTGTTGCGCCCAGCAGTTTATATGGGTGAAAACCAACAGATGGCACTAATGCCAGGTTCAATGGTGGGTATTGCTTCATTAAAAGATACAGCAAAAGTAAATGCATACTTGCAACGTCCGGAGGTAAAATCAATTCTCCCGGGAAACTTAAAACTTTTATGGGCTGTTAAACCTGAACAAAAGACACCTGAGCAACTATCATTATATGCAATTAAAGGGGCTGGACAAGATAATGGTGCTGTATTGACAGGAGATGTCATTACGGATGCAACAGCAAACTTTGATGAGAAAAATCAACCTGTGGTTGGTATGCAAATGAACAGCGAAGGTGCACGTGAATGGAAGAAAATTACTGCAAAAGCGGCTCAAAACAGAGATGCAATTGCGATCGTTCTTGATAATGTGGTTTATTCTGCTCCTTCTGTAAACGGTGAAATCCCAAATGGTAGTTCATCAATCTCTGGATCCTTTACGGTAGAAGACACCAAAGATTTAGCAAACGTATTGAAGGCAGGTCGTCTTCCAACGACTGCTAAAATTGTTGAAGAAGCTATTGTGGGACCTACTTTGGGTCAGGCTGCCATTGATGCGGGTGTTAACTCTGCTGTTATCGGTATTATCGTAGTAATGATCTTTATGATCGCTTACTACAATACTGCAGGTATCGTGGCAAACATTGCGGTATTGTTAAACGTATTTATCATTATGGGGGTATTGGCATCCTTAAATGCTGTACTCACCTTACCGGGTATCGCGGGTATCGTATTAACAATGGGTACTGCGGTCGATGCGAACGTCTTGATTTATGAACGTATCCGTGAAGAACTGGGCTTAGGAAAATCGATCCGTCAGGCTGTTGCAGATGGTTACAAACACGCTTTACCTTCCATCTTGGATTCGCAGATCACAACGTTTTTGATCGGTATTATCTTATTCTTATTTGGTAGTGGCCCGATCTTAGGTTTCGCGACAACATTAATGGTGGGTATCATTACTTCATTGTTTACTGCGATCCTTGTTACTCGTGTTATCTTTGAATGGATGTTGGCGAAAGATTTCAAAATCAAAGTCTCTTTCCCTTGGTCTGCAAATACCTTGCATAATGCAAACTTTAAATTCGTTCAGAAACGTAAAATCTTTTATGCGATTTCAATCGTTGCCGTGTTAATTTCTGCTGCATCCATTTTCACAAAAGGATTTAGTTTAGGAGTAGATTTCCAAGGTGGACGTACCTATACTGTTCGTTTTGATAAGCCTGTAGACTTGGAAGCTGTACGTACGAACTTGGATGATATCTTCAAGAAAACAACAGAAGTAAAAGTTTTTGGTGCAGCGAACCAGTTACGTATCACAACAACTTACCATATCGAGGAAACGTCGGACACTGCTGATAAAGAAGTATTGGATAAATTAAACCAAGGTCTATCAAAAGTAGACGCTTCCAATAAACATGAGATCCTTTCGTCTCAAAAAGTTGGGCCAAGTATTGCTACTGATATCAAGTCGAGAGCGACGAGTTCGGCAATTTTCTCTATCATCATTGTTGCAGCTTACATTTTGATTCGTTTCCACAAATGGGAATATTCAGTTGGAGCAGCTATTGCAACAATCCACGATGCGATTATTTTATTGGGCTTATTCTCTCTCTTGGATGGTATCGTACCATTCTCGCTTGATATTGACCAACACTTTGTGGCAGCGATATTAACCGTCATTGCGTACTCGGTGAATGATACAGTGGTTGTATTTGACCGTTTACGTGAATTCGTATCAAAACCAAATGCACATAATGAAGATCTCGGCGATGTCGTCAACCATGCGATCAACTCGACATTAAGTAGAACGATCATTACCTCATTAACGATTGTATTTGTTCTTGCAGTCCTGTTTATTTTCGGTGGTGAAGTTATCCGTGGATTCTCATTCGCAATCTTAATCGGTGTAATCGTAGGTACATACTCATCGATTATTTTAGCGGCACCTTCGGTATATGACTTGCGTAAAGGAAAACATTTGGCTGAAGGTAATACGGCTAAAAAAGCTGAGGTCGTAAGACCATAATAAAGCTCTTTGCAGCAAAAAAACGCATTGAGTATTGGAGTGCCCCCAAAAAGTTAGCTACTTTCTGGGGGCATTTTTTATTGCATTCAAATTACTTGTCACACTAAATATTTTAAATATATTTGTTGTGCTAAATATTTGTATGCTAAACGAAAAATTCGACCGCTATTCTTTTATTCTCGACCAAACGGCCAAGAAAGTAAAGCAATTTGCCCAATCCTCTTTTGCGGAGAAAGGATTTGATATCACTGTGGATCAGTGGACCATTTTAAAGGCTTTGTATGAAACAGATCAGCTTTCGCAAAAAGAATTGGCGAAACGCTGCGGAAAAGACCAACCCACATTGACACGGATCGTTGATATCCTTCTTAAAAAAAATCTGGCTGAACGGGTCATTGACGAAACAGACCGTCGGAGCCTTTATTTGCACTTGACGGAAGAAGGAAAATTAAAAGTAGCATCGCTTTCACCAATTGTTGCGGAGATTCGTATGAAGGCCTGGAAAAATTTGACAGCGGAAGATTTTGACGCTTTTACAAGGATTTTGAACACAATATATAACAACTTAAATATAGAATAGCTATGATAAATACGGATATCTGTATCATTGGAGCAGGACCTGTTGGCCTATTCGCTGTTTTCGAAGCTGGGCTTTTAAAAATGCGCTGCCATTTGATTGATGTGTTACCTCAGGTAGGCGGACAGCTTTCGGAGATTTACCCGCACAAACCTATCTATGATATACCTGGTTATCCAAGTATAACCGCACAGGAGCTGATCGATAAGCAGCTTGAACAAATTAAACCTTTCGACCCTACTTTCACCTTAGGTGAGCGTGTAGAACAAATATCCAGACAGGACGATGGCTCTTTTATCGTGACAACTAATGAACATACAACTGTTCACACACAGGTTATTGTTATCGCCGGAGGCTTGGGCTGTTTTGAGCCGCGCAAACCGGAGATTCCGAATCTTCATCTCTTTGAAGGAAAAGGGGTAGACTATATGGTAAAAGATCCCGCCAAGTACCGGGATAAAAACATTGTTATTGCGGGTGGAGGCGACTCAGCTCTAGACTGGACCTTTCACCTCGCGGATATTGCGCAGCAGGTAACTTTAATACATCGGAGCGATTCCTTCCGAGGTGCCCCCGATTCGGCAGAGAAAGTATTCAAATTGGCCCAACAGGGGAAAATCAATTTATTGCTTTCCCACAGTCTGACCAATATTCACGGCAATGGCAGTTTATCACATGTTGAAACAGCAAGTAAAAACAAAGAAGTTATCGCTATAGAGGCAGACTATTTTATCCCTTTATTTGGCCTGACACCTAAACTTGGTCCAATTGCTGATTGGGGATTGCAAATTGATAAAAATGCCATTGAGGTCAATACTTTTGATTACTCCACCAACGTAGAGCGTGTTTACGCAATCGGAGACATCAATACGTATCCCGGCAAGCTGAAACTCATTCTTTGTGGATACCATGAGGCAGCCCTGATGTGTCAAAGCGCTTTTAAATTTGTCTATCCAGACCAGAAACTTACATTCAAATACACAACAGTAAACGGAATAAATACATTTTAGTTATGGAAGATAATTTAATTAAAATTGGTGTTGTTGACCGCGACGGGAGCGAAAATATACTGGAGATACCCACAGACATCAACCTTTCACTGATGGAAATTTTAAGAGCATCAGAATATGAAATATTGGCAACCTGCGGTGGGATGGCTTTATGTGCTACCTGCCATGTTGAGGTTATTGAAGGTCTAGAATCGCTTGCTCCAGCGAGCGATCAGGAGCTCGATATGTTAGACACGCTCCCCGATGCTGATGATCAAAGTCGGCTCGCCTGTCAGCTTTATCTACAGAATTGCAACAACGGTATGAAAATCAAGATAAAAGGTGCATTGCAGTCGTGATCTCATGGTGTATTTTATACACCATGAGATCACGACCAACATCTTTTTTTTTAGACAGTAACAGGTCGACATAAAAGACTAAAAATCAAACACCTACAAAACATATGATTGAAAGATTTAGCCTTTTCACAATAAATTTCACAACATATCGGCGCAATAAATAAATATTTTTTAGTTTTTTGAAGCAAAATTTAAGATATTTGCAGCTTAATTCGATTGTACCGAATTTTTACAACAAACTATTAAAAATATGCCAAGCAATAGTTCAAATAGAAAATTCCCAAGAGTAATCATTATTGGTGCTGGATTTGGAGGAATTGAAGTTGCTAAAAAGCTTAAAAATAAGGAAGTTGAAGTTCTGTTGCTGGACAGAAATAACTTTCATACTTTTCAACCTTTGATGTATCAGGTAGCCACGGGTACTCTTTCGGCGGATTCTATTTCTTTCCCTGTCCGCAAAATGTTCAAAGGCCAAGACAACTTCCGCTTTAGACTTGCTGACGTAAAGAGTGTAGATAATGAGGCCAAAATTGTAAGAACAGACGTTGGTGATTTTGACTATGATTATTTGATTGTTGCTACAGGTGCCACAACGAACTTCTTCGGCAATCAACAAATCACGAAATATGCTTTGCCAATGAAAAACATACAAGAAGCATTAAACATTCGTAGCTATGTTTTACAGAACCTGGAAGAGGCGGTACGGATAGAAAACCCGGCTGATCGTAAAGCCAATCTGAACTTTGTTATTGTTGGAGGTGGTCCGACAGGTGTAGAACTTTCGGGTGCAATCGCAGAAATCAAAAACAACGTTCTTGAAAAAGACTATCCAGAATTAAAAAAATCTGAGATGTCGGTTTACTTAGTCGAAGGACTTCCAAAAGTATTGGCCAATCTGTCTGAAAAATCTTCCAAAGATTCGGAAAGATACCTGAAAGATCTAGGTGTAGAAGTGTTATTGAATGTTCAGGTAACAGGATATGATGGTAATTCGATTACTTTCGCCGACGGCAGAAGCATTGAAACAAAAACTGTGATCTGGGGTGCCGGCGTAGCTGGCCAATATCCTGATGGCTTCAAGAAAGAAATTATCCAGCGTGGTAACCGTATACAGACTGACGATCAATGTCGCGTTATCGATATGCCAGGTGTTTATGCCATTGGTGATGTTTCGGCGTTTATTACAGATGATCTTCCTCGTGGCTTACCTGGTGTTGCACCGGTAGCTCAACAACAGGGAGCATATGTCGCTAAACACCTCCTCCAAACGATTTCCAATCAACCAACTGAGAAATTCAATTATTTTGACAAAGGCTCAATGGCTACTATAGGCCGTAATAAAGCGGTAGTTGATATGGGAAAAATTCATTTTAATGGATTCTTTGGCTGGATGACGTGGATGTTTGTCCACTTGATGTCCATTTATGGATTCAGAAATAAACTAATCACTTTTGTAAACTGGTCAATTAAATTTTTCACAAAAAACAGTGGTGTACGTTTAATATTCCACAAGTATGATGAACCAGTTCCGGAAAAAAATCAGGCAGAAACAGTGCACTAGTCTTTTGATAGTATTTTCAACCTGAAATTAATCATTACCCCGACAGCGCCATGATAGCAAGATCATGGCGCTGTCTTTTTTATCCCCCTCTTATCTGCTTATCACTGGAGATAAGGTTGTACTCGCTGAATATCTAATCCACATCACAACATTAGCGTTCCACTGACTTGTCAACTCCAACCTCTATTTATTGGATTCTTTGTTTCGACTGTCATTGATTTCAAAAACAAATGTTTCATCCTTGTCTACAGGGTCATCCAATTTAAAATAACTTCGCCTAGCACGTAACATTTACAGATTATATTCGTTAAATTTAAAGACAGTTTTTTCCAGATAGAATTTACTTTCATAATATCTTTTTTTGATGTATAACCTCAAAAAGATTAATTTTTTTTGGTAGGTTTGCATATTATTCTAAAATAGCTTAAGGATTAGCAGATGGGCTTATTTAATTGGTTTACGCAAGAAGTTGCGATTGACTTGGGTACTGCAAATACCCTAATAATTCATAATGACAAAGTAGTAGTTGATGAACCTTCTATTGTTGCATTTGACCGCACCACAAATAAAGTGATCGCCATTGGCCGCCAAGCCATGCAAATGGAGGGTAAGACACACGACAATATAAAGACAGTACGTCCTTTACGTGATGGAGTAATTGCTGATTTTACGGCTGCTGAGCATTTGATCAGAGGAATGGTAAAATTAGTAAACAATGGCAAGAGCTGGTTTTTCCCTTCGCTTCGTATGGTTGTTTGTATTCCTTCTGGTATTACAGAGGTGGAAAAAAGAGCGGTACGCGACTCCGCTGAAATTGCTGGTGCTAAGGAAGTCTATTTGATTCACGAGCCCATGGCCGCTGCTGTAGGTATAGGGATTGATGTGGAAGAACCGATGGGTAATATGATTATTGATATCGGTGGTGGTACTACCGAAATAGCAGTCATTGCTTTGTCGGGTATCGTATGTGACCAGTCTATTCGCGTTGCGGGTGATAACTTTGACTCCGATATCGTTCAATACATCAGACGACAACACAACATCATGATTGGTGAACGTACGGCTGAAAAAATAAAAATTGAAGTGGGTGCTGCTCTTCCGGAATTGCAGGAACCACCCGCAGATTTTGCTGTTCAAGGGCGTGATTTGATGACTGGTGTTCCTAAACAAATCACTGTTTCTTATACCGAAATAGCCCATTGTCTGGATAAATCCATCTCAAAAATTGAAGAGGCGATCTTAAAAGCTTTAGAAATTACTCCCCCAGAATTATCAGCAGATATTTATCAAACAGGTATTTACCTGACTGGCGGTGGTGCGTTATTACGCGGTCTGGACCGTCGTATACAAGCTAAGACTAAACTTCCAGTGCACATTGCTGAAGACCCATTACGCGCTGTCGTAAGAGGAACTGGTATTGCACTTAAAAATATCGGACGATTTAAATTTTTGATGCAATCCTAACCGTTCGATAATTAATAACAATATTTTATTAAAGAGCGATATAATATGCAAAACTATTATATCGCTTGCTTATTAAATACCCACATTAAAAAATGAGAAACCTTTGGTTATTCCTAAGACGATATAATGCATTCTTTTGGTTTATCCTCTTTTTTGGATTCTCTTTATTTTTGGTCATCACCAATAATTCTTTCCAACGTAATTCGGTCTTAAATTCTTCGAATAGTATCATCGGAGGCCTTTATGCAAAAGTCAATTCCTGGAAAAGCTATCTTCACCTCGATGAAACTAACGATGCGCTCGCAAGAGAAAATGCGCAATTGAGAAAGGACTTACAGGCCTATCGGTCAACTGACAGCATCAACATTGGTCCTGTACCAGCTATTGATAGCAGCGAATTTGGGCGTTATGAATTTATTATTGCGAATGTCATCAACAACAGCATTCACCAAAAAGCAAATACAATTACACTTGATAAAGGGAGTAAGGATGGTATCGAGCGCGGAATGGGTGTGATCGCCCCCAATGGTGTAGTAGGTATTGTCTTAAATGTCTCACCCCATTTCTCGACGGTTCAATCATTGTTGCATCCTGACACGAGAATATCGGTTACGCTCGGTCATACTGAAGTATTTGGTTCGTTGGTGTGGGGCAATAGCATGGACTATCGCGCGGCAATGGTCAAGGAAATCCCAAATCACATTAAAGTCAACAAGGGGGACAAAGTATATACCTCAGGATATTCGGGCCATTTTCCAAAAGGGATTTTTGTTGGAACTGTCATTCAGACGGGTATCTCCTCCGGAGATGCTTTTTTAGATCTTAGAATACTGTTAAGTACCAACTTCTCCAACTTACAGCATGTGTATGTTGTAAAAGACCTGTTAAATAACGAATTAAAAACACTAGAAGAATCGACAAAGGACAATGGCTAGGATTTTAATATTTAATATTATTCGATTTATCGTGTTGATAGGCATGCAAGTTTTCCTATTTCAAAACATCGGTTACTACAATCTGGTCGCGGCATTTCCTTACATTTTGTTTGTTTTTTTGCTTCCAACGGGAACGCCTAATTTTCTGGTTTATTTGATCGCATTTCTAACTGGACTCACCGTAGATTCTTTTTATGATACTTTAGGTGTCAATACTGCGGCCTGTGTTGCATTAGCTGCTTTCCGCATTTTCTTCATGAAAATTACACTCGAAGTGGAAGAACGCGAATCTTTTTTCACCCCAATGTTGGGATTCATGAATATCCGTTGGTTCTTTTCTTATATCTTCTTCGGAACATTGATTCATCATACATTTTTGTATTTATTGGAATCTTTTTCCTTCCAACACATCCAATACACCTTATTGAGTATCGTTTTAAGTTGTATATTTACAGTAATTATCATGCTATTATTTAGCATATTATTCTACAAAAAGAAAGATCGGTTATAGTAGATCGATGGATAGAAATTCATTTCTATGAACAGTTTTTTTGCGCGCAAGTACGTCGTTTCCGGAATCTTTATCGCCATCACACTGACTCTGATGGCCCGCTTATTTTATTTGCAGATCATAGACGATTCCTACATACATTCTGCCAACAGT
This sequence comes from Sphingobacterium sp. UBA5996, assembly GCF_002429765.1. Lineage (NCBI taxonomy): Bacteria > Pseudomonadati > Bacteroidota > Sphingobacteriia > Sphingobacteriales > Sphingobacteriaceae > Sphingobacterium > Sphingobacterium sp. UBA5996. The sequence goes on along the minus strand of NZ_DJAS01000015.1, from coordinate 35,669 downwards.
AATGTGATGCGCAAGGTCATTGTTTACCCTGCCAGGGGGGTTATACTGGATCGAAAAGGAAAGGTGCTGGTTCAGAACGAACCGGTATATGACCTTATGGTCACCCCACGTGAAGTAAAAGAAATTGATACGGCACTGTTTTGCAAATTGATAGATATCGATAAAGAAGGCTTTATCAAACGGATGGAAAAGGCTAGAATACACTCGCCTTATCGTGCATCTATCTTTGAAAAACAGCTTTCTGTACGGACATGGGCCCAATATCAGGAGTATCAATATCAATTTCGTGGTTTCTATGTGCAGAAGAGAACAATCAGAAGTTATCCCGATAGCATAGCGGCTCAATTTTTGGGTTATGTCAGTGAGGTAAATGACAAGGACATTGAACGCTCCAATGGATTTTATCGAAGTGGTGACTATATTGGCCGCAGCGGTGTAGAGCGTTCCTATGAAGACCTCATTCGTGGGAAACGCGGTGTTAATAACCTGATGGTCGACGCGCTGAATCGCCCCAAAGGTGTATTTATGGAGGGGAAATACGACACACTCGCCGTTGCAGGGGAAGGACTGGTTTCCTCTTTAGATAAAGACCTTCAAATCCTAGGGGAAAACCTGATGAAAAATAAATTGGGGTCCATTGTTGCTATCGAACCTTCAACGGGTGAAATCTTGGCCTATGTCAGTAGTCCGAGCTATAATCCAAACATGATGGTGGGACGACAATCTGGCAATAATTATATGAAATTATTGAAGGATGAAACGAAACCGCTGTTTAACCGTCCTATTCAAGCTTCTTACCCGCCAGGATCTGTATTTAAGGTGGTATCTGCATTGACAGCGCAACAGGCGGGTGTGATTGATCGCAACACGGTATTCTTCTGCCCGCATGGGTACAGTTATGGCGGTGGACGTGGATGGATGGGCTGTACGCACTATCATGGATCGACTACTTTACAGCGATCGGTAGCCGTATCATGCAATACTTATTATGGTTTTACGTATGCCAAAATGATTGATGGACGTGGCCTTTCGGGACCTAAAGCTTATGATTTATGGCGCAATGCAGTAACCCAGTTTGGGATTGGCCATAAACTGGGCATTGATCTACCCGGGGAGAAACCAGGTTTATTGCCGACATCAGATTTTTATACCAAACGATACGGTAACGATAAATGGCGTTCAAGTTTCAACATTTCCTTATCCATCGGGCAAGGGGAAATGGGAATAACGCCATTGCAAATGGCCAATATCATGGCTATCGTTGCTAATAAAGGGTTTTACTACAGACCGCATTTGATTAAAGGAATTGGAGAAAAGAAAATTGCCAAGAAGGAATTCACGGAAAAAATAAGTGCCGGTGTCGATGAAAAATACTATCCTGTAGTTATTCAGGGCATGAGCGATGCTGTTAATACACCTGAGGGAACAGCTTGGTCCAATCGTATTCCGGGGATCGAAATGTGTGGTAAAACAGGTACAGCTCAGAACCCGCATGGGGAAAACCATGCTGTTTTCTTTGCTTTTGCACCGCGGGAAAATCCTAAAATCGCCATTGCTGTCTTTGTTGAAAATGCAGGTTACGGTGGAACATGGGCGGGACCTATTGCAAGTATGATGGTCGAGAAATACCTCAAAGACACCATCACTGCTCCTAAGTATATCCAGGATCGCATCTATAATGCAAATTTTCTTCCTGCGCCTAAAAAAGTGGTGGATCCAAAGGCTACTAAGGATGTAAAAAAAACAGACTCAGTCAAATCCAAAACGGACACGTTAAAATCTAAACGGCAACTGGCCGCTGTGACGAAACCAAAAGAAACAATTGTTCACCATAGCGAGATAAAGAGAAGATATGAATAATCAAAAAACTAGTTTCTTTGGGAAGATAGACTGGCTGACCATAACCCTTTGGCTCGCGCTATGCTTAATTGGCTTATTCAATATCCGTGCTGCTGTGTTTAACCCCGAACTGCCCAATTTCTTTACATTGGGTACGAATTATGGAAAACAGTCTTTATATCTTGTTTCCGCTATTATCTTGGGGGTATCCATTTTGATCATAGACGCTAAATTTTTCAGCTCGGCTTCACCAATATTTTACGGTATAACTGCTGTACTGCTTGTGATCGTATTGGTCGTAGGACGAAATGTTGGTGGAAATCAGGCCTGGATCGACCTCGGTTTTTTCCGCTTACAACCTTCGGAGTTTGCGAAACTTTCGACCTGCCTGTTGCTGGCCAACTTTTTAAGTTCTCAAAGCAATAAGGCTCCAACCATGCAGACTTTGGCTATGGGGGCCGGTATTGTATTATTCCCTGTATTTCTGGTGATGTTACAACCCGATACTGGATCTGCGCTCGCATTCTTTTCGTTGATTTTTGTATTCTACCGAGAGGGCTATGTGAATAATGAGCTTCTGATATTTGGAGGTCTCTGCATTTTGCTTTTCGTCCTTGCTTTATTGGTCAATCCATGGATACTTATTTTGGTTTTGGCATTACTCATTGGCCTTGTGATGTGGAACTACCGCAAGAGAAGGAAATACATTATTAATCTCAGTATACTTTTTGCGGCGTGTGCAGTATTTATTCTCTGTGTGGACCTCGTGTATGACCATGTCTTACAATCGCATCAACGTGATCGTATTGACATCATTTTAGGCAAAATGGAAGATCCTAAGGGAAAGGGCTATAATTTGAACCAGTCTAAAATTGCAATTGGATCGGGACAGCTTTTGGGAAAAGGTTATTTACAGGGAACCCAGACAAAATATAACTTCGTACCTGAGCAAAGTACAGATTTTATTTTCTGCACGGTTGGAGAGGAATGGGGCTTTGTCGGATCGGTTACCTTATTACTGATCTATCTCACGCTACTGTTACGCATTATTCACATTGCCGAACGACAGCGTTCGGCCTTCGCCAGAATCTATGCATATGGTGTAGCCTCCATTCTATTTTTTCACTTGTTTATTAATATCGGCATGACAATAGGTATTGTACCCGTTATCGGGATACCACTACCTTTTATCAGCTACGGGGGCTCGTCTTTGTGGAGTTTTACGATTTTGCTGTTTATCATGCTTAAATTTGATTCAAATAGAAAAGGAATTNNAATTCCTTTTCTATTTGAATCTTGTCCACAGCATCAACTCCTTTATCGCATCCGCCGCGAAGCGGCTATTACACAAGTTGTTCTCCAAAAAAATTAAATGCGCGCTAAAACGAGCTGTATAGCCTTGTCGACAACTTGTTCGGGCGTGGAAGAAAAATGACCATCTACCCTGTTTGCCAAAATAGCATTGATGGATAAAGCTTGATGTCCAAACATTTTGGCCAATGCGTAAATACCAGCAGTTTCCATCTCCAGGTTAGTTAAGCGTAGCGCTTTATATTGAAAAGAATTTACTAAACTCACAAAATTAGGAATGCTATTATTTGCCCTCAAATGGCGCCCCTGGGGTGCATAAAAACCCGGTGCAGTTAATGTGATCCCCTTGGGTAGGTCAAAAGCGATCTGCTCCTGAAGACTCCTACTGCCTTTGGCAACGTAAGGCTGTAAGTTCAATGCTGAAAAATACTTATCTAATTCCGCCTGAAGCCCTTTCTCTTCATCGTCATAAGCAGCCTTATAATAGTTCATCAAGGCATCAAGACCTATACCGTAAGAAGAGGCCAAAATAGTTCCCATTTCAACATCTTGTTGTACAGCCCCTGAAGTTCCAATGCGTATTATATCCAGCGAGGTCAACGCGGACTTCACGGTTCTACTGGCAAAATCAATATTTGCAAGCGCATCCAGTTCATTCAATACGATGTCTATATTATCCGTACCTATACCAGTGGATATTACGGTTAGCCGTTTATTCCCCAAATACCCGGTATGTGTAATAAATTCACGCTTTCCTTTTTTGAGTTCAATGCGATCAAAGTGTGCCGAAACTTTCGCCACGCGGTCTGGATCACCTACGGTAATTACGGTATTGGCCAGGTCTTCTGGCAACAAATTCAGATGGTAAATACTGCCATCTGCGTTTAAAACTAATTCCGATTCGTTAATCATAGCGTATATAAATAAGTTAACTGACAACCCTCGATTTTAGCGAACCGATCAACAATTCGATTGACCTGCATTTTTCGGACTTCAAACTCCAGATAACACTGATTGTCAAATTCCTGCTTATCAACGTCGATCCCCTCTTCTTTAATTATCCGCATGACATCATTCATATGGAGGTAATCGAAGGTGACACCATAATGGTCATTGACTGTGCGTTCGCTAATTTCTGCTCGAATTAAAGCGTCCTGGGTGGCCGACTTGTAGGCATTAATCAAACCTGGTACCCCCAACAATGTACCGCCAAAATACCGTACAACAATCACGATAATGTTGGTGACATCCATAGACAATAGCACATTTAAAATAGGGCGTCCTGCCGTTCCCGACGGTTCGCCATCATCATTCACTCGAAAGACAGCTCGGTCTGGTGTTAAACGATAAGCCCAACAATGATGTCTCGCTTTGGGATGGATTGCTTTCACTTCCAAGAGCAACTCTTTGAGTTGATCTTCCGATTTAAAAGGAAAGGCGTAGGCAATAAACTTACTACCTTTATCCCTAAAAATCCCCTCATATTTTGCACCAATAGTCCGATAAGTATCTTCAAATAAACTCATAGATATGCTATGATTAAAACTGAAACAATAGAAAGCGCTATACCAAGATAATTTAATAGCGATAACCTTTCTTTAAAAAATAAGACGCCAATTAAAGCGCCCAAGGAAATCACGCCGATGTTCATACCGGTAAATACAACAGAAGGGTTTTCTGGCAAAGCCCGATGTGCTTTCATATAAAATAGAATATTACAAAAATTGAATACTCCCAAAACCAGTCCATATCCCACAGCTTTTTTCGAAAAACCTTGCCTTTCCACGAAAAGAAAATAGAGCAACAGTAACATTGCAATAAACATCGCCATTACAAAGATAATAAACATGGAGCTGATATAGGGTATACTGACATGTAGCGCGACTTGCTTAAAAAGAATATCAATGATACCCATACCAATGAATACCAACATGGGATAACGTGCTTTATAACGGCTATCTGTTGCCAATCTACTAGGCTTATTTCTCTGCCAACCAATCGAACATAAAATTGCCAATAAACCAGTCGCTATTCCAAGCATTTTATGGCCTTCCATTTTTTCATGAAACAAAAAAAAAGAAGCCAAAAGTGGTATAAATAACGACAAACGCTGTGCGACTTCTGTCTTGACCAAACCGCTGTACCGAATGGATAAAGCTATAAAAACAAACATTCCCGGGAGTAGTACCGCAAGGAATGTATACAAAGTAACCGGCATATCGTCCCATGCTAGCGATTTTAAGTCAGGTTTCAGCACGAAATAGGTCAGTGCAACGGCCATAGGGTAATTCCAAACAATAACTTGTTTGGTTTCGACTCCATTTTGTCTTCCCAATTTCAATAAAACCGCTACGGTCACACTACAAATAACACTTAATAAGACAAAAATCATTATTCAAAATCTATTTATTTCCAGCGTCCACGATTTCCCCCGAACGAGCTGATATTCCAATTTCAAAAATAAATATGCACACAGCATATGCTGTGTTGATGTGTAAGATATTAGATAGCCCTGTCCGACCAAATCCCGATTGATAAATTTTTCCCCAAGATACACATAAGCAATAAATCTTCCATACCGATCGTGCTTTCTTAGATTAAATATCAATTTCGCATGATATCTGCCTTTGATCGAATTGAAATATTGGCGTACCCCTACCCTTAATAACCTATTTATTCCATAAAAATGAATTCGCTTGACATACAACTCAGAAATTGATCCAAGGAAATGAGTTTCTTCTTCGCAAAAAACAAGGATAAAAAACTGTAAATATTAGCATAAAAAACACATTTTTTAAACAAAAAAACATAATAAAAAAAACATAATTTATATGAAATATTAAACGATAAAATCAATCAAAAAAAAGCTTAAAATAAATTAAAAAAACACATAAAATATTAAAAATCAATAATATAAAAAAAATTTGAATCAACAAATAATGTTATAAAAATGATTAAAAATGAGACTTTAAAAAGCTTAAAAAAAACACAATAATATAGAGGTAAAAATAGAATAAAATTTATTTTTTCTTTGATATATAAAAAACATTCGTACATTTGAAATATCAAACAATAGCAGGATGAACAAAACATATACATATTTCTATTTTAGCTTCTTTTATTTTAACCATAAGAGCCGGGATTAGATTGTGTATAAGTCATAAGAACACAAACAAAAGAGTCCCGGTTCGAATGATCGGGACTCTTTTTGTTTGGAGACAAAACAGCAAACAAAAAAACAATGAGTTTAAAAATTGCAATACAAGGCGCAAAGGCATCATTTCATGAAGAAGCTGCATTTAAATTTTTCGGAAGAGAAGTTGAAATTGTCGAATGTGATTCGTTTAAGAAAACTTGTGAATTGCTGAAGCAGAGAAAAGTCGACTATATCGTTATGGCGATCGAAAATTCAATTGCCGGAAGCCTATTACCAAACTATAATTTGCTAAGAGATTACAAGTTTCATATTACTGGCGAAGTCTACCTAAACATTCAGCAGAATCTCATGGTATTGCCTGGAGTGAAATTAAAAGATATCAAACATATCGAATCGCATCCGATTGCTATTCGCCAATGTGAAGAATTTCTTTCAGAGCTGGAAGGAGTACGTATAACGGAGGGTTCTGACACTGCGGCGACTGCAAAAATGATTGCTGAGCGCAAATTAACTGACACAGCTGCAATCGCAGGCACACTGGCCGCTGAGGTTTACGGGCTTGAAATCCTGGAGAAGAGAATCGAAACCAATAAAAAGAATGCTACCCGCTTTTTGGTATTATCGAATGAGGTAGTAGAACATAAAAATGCAAATAAAGCATCATTATCTTTCCAAACAGGCAATACGGTCGGATCTCTAGCAACCATTTTACAATGTTTTGCAGACCAAAATATCAATCTGAGCAAAATTCAGTCGATGCCCGTCATTGGGAAGCGCAATGAGTATGACTTTTTCGTCGACGTGGAATGGAAAAAGCAGACGGACTACGAAGCAGCTATCCGGAAAGTTCTCAAACATAGTATCAATTTCAATATTATGGGCGAATATGTCAAAAACGAAAAATTATAATTAACAATAGCATATATAACATAGATAATCAAACTTAACATGAAAAATACATTAGACATCACTCCTTTAAAATCTTGGTTGGACACAGGAGACAAACCTTTAATCATTGCAGGCCCTTGTAGTGCTGAAACAGAAGAGCAGTTGGTATCAACAGCACATTTGTTGGCAAATACAGGAAAAGTAAATATTTTACGTGCCGGCATCTGGAAACCACGCACTCGTCCTGGAGAATTTGAGGGTATTGGTTCAATTGGCCTAGAATGGCTAAAAAGAGCAAAAGAGGAGACTGGTCTATTAACAGCGACTGAAGTTGCTACAGCGAAACATGTGGAAGAAGCTTTAGCTGCTGGTGTGGATGTGCTATGGGTAGGTGCACGTTCAACAGCGAATCCATTTACTGTCCAAGAAATCGCTGATGCTTTACAAGGTATAGATATTCCGGTATTCGTTAAAAATCCTGTAAACCCAGATTTATCTTTATGGATCGGTGCATTGGAACGTATCAATCGTGCTGGTATTAAAAAATTGGGTGCTATCCATAGAGGCTTCTCTTCGTACGAAAAAACCGCATTTCGTAATGAACCGATGTGGGATTTAGCAATCCAATTAAAAACCGCTTGTCCTAACTTACCAATCATTAACGATCCAAGTCACATCTGTGGAAACCGCGAATTGCTACCGTATATCGCACAAAAAGCAATGGATATGGATATGCAAGGATTGATTATCGAATCGCATATCGACCCATCTGTTGCATGGACTGATGCTAAACAACAAGTTACTCCTGCTGCATTAGCCGATTTGATCGATCACTTAACTTTACGTAAGGCGGCGTCCGACAATCCTTCATTCGAAGACAAATTAGCTGAATTGCGTAGCAACATCGATAAATTAGATGACTTAATCATCCAAAAAATTGGGGAACGCATGAAAATTGCAGAGAAAATCGGAGAATACAAAAGGGATAACAATGTTACTATCTTACAAGTAAACCGTTGGGATGAGATTGTTCAAAAACGCACCAAATTAGCAGAGGCGCTTTCGTTGGGAAGTGAATTTGCGACAAAATTCCTCGAATTAATTCACAACGAATCTATTCGCAAACAAAATGTGGTCATGAACACTCAGGAACAACCAACAGCAGAAGCATAATGAATCAACAAGTCATCACGCTGACGCATCCTTCAAAAAAAATACAGGGTACGGTTCAACTCACAGGTTCAAAATCTGAGAGCAACCGTGCTCTTATTATCCAATCATTGAGCAAAGGACAAGTTGAAATAGCCAACCTTTCTGAAGCTGCAGATACGGTAACGTTAAACCATGTGCTGCAGATTGCTTCCGATCCGAAACCAGGATTCAACACGATTGACATCGGTCCCGCAGGAACGGCCATGCGATTCTTAACGGCTTACCTCAACCTTGTCAAAGGAAATTTTATCCTTACAGGTACGGAACGCATGCAACAGCGTCCTATAGGTATATTGGTTGATGCCATGAAAGAGATTGGCGCTGACATCCACTATGAAAAGAAAGTCGGATACCCTCCTTTGAAGATTGAGGGCGGGCTGTTTCAAGGAAAAGACCGTGTCAAGATTAAGGGAGATATCAGCAGCCAATATATATCAGCCCTCTTATTAATTGCACCAGCATTAAAAAAAGGGCTTACTTTAGAGATTGAGGGTGAATTAACCTCCAAACCTTACGTATCCATGACGTTGGATATGTTAAAAAGTGTAGGAATTCAACATGAGTGGACGAACAACGCGATTAAAATTGCGCCGCAGACATTTGATAAACAAACAATATATGTCGAGCCAGATTGGAGCGCTGCTTCCTATTGGTACGCTATCGTCGCACTGGCAGATGCGAATGCATCGATCGTATTGCCTGGATTAAGAAAAAATAGCTTACAGGGTGATATTGCGATTATAAGCATTATGGAGCATTTCGGTGTACAGTCAAGCTTTGAATCAGACGGATTACATTTAAATAAAAAGTTAATCGATTCGGACATAAGCTTATTCAACTTTAAAGAATGTCCCGATCTCGCACAAACTGTGGTTGTTGTCGCGGCTGCGTTAAAACGCGATGTATCCTTTACGGGCTTGGAAACTTTAAAAATCAAGGAGACTGACCGTATTGCAGCACTGCAGAAGGAAATTGCGAAATTTGGAGCCGAGCTGATTGAAGATGGCGATACCTACCACCTGAAAACAGCACGGGTATATCAGCCTGAAGAGGTCACCTTCGATACTTACGAAGATCACCGCATGGCGATGGCGTTCGCACCACTGGCATTAGTTTTTGACCAGATTAAGATCGCTGAACCTCAAGTTGTAGAAAAATCATATCCTGATTTTTGGAATCATTTACAAGCGCAAGCTTTTGTCATTGACTAGTAGATTAAAACAGGGATTAAATCAACATTAATCCCTGTTTCCACCTATTGTACCCCAACAGGCTTTTCGCCTGGGACAAAATCATGCAATACAATCCTTAAGGTTTAGGACAGGTGGCAAATCCATAAATTTGTATTCCTTCTCAAGCTTTACAATTGCATATAAAGGCAAATTTATTTAAGTTTATTGAAATTTAATTTTTATGGCAGGAAATTCATTTGGCGACTTATTCAGAATAAGTACTTTTGGCGAATCACATGGCAAAGCTATCGGTGTAATTATTGATGGTTGCCCTTCAAATATAATAATAGACGAGGATTTTATCCAATCCGAGCTCGACAAACGAAAACCAGGTCAATCCAAAATCACGACGCAAAGGAAAGAGAGTGATACAGCGCAAATATTATCCGGTGTATTCGAAGGAAAATCAACAGGTACACCTATTGCGATTGTCATTCCAAATGAAGATCAGCGTTCGAAAGATTACACACATATCAAAGATATTTTCAGACCTTCTCATGCTGATTTCACCTATCAGATGAAATATGGCATCCGTGACTATCGCGGTGGAGGGCGTTCTTCTGCAAGGGAGACTGCTGCTCGTGTTGCTGCTGGTGCTGTTGCGAAGAGCTTTCTAAAACAATTTGGTATAGAAATCTTTGCCCACGTTTCTGGAGTTGGTACTATTGAAGCACAAAATGTGGATACAAAAGATCTAAAGAGCCTTCTTGATTTACGGGAATCCAACATCGCACGTTGCGCGGATCCAGCAACAGCAAATGAAATGGTTGAATTTATCGATTCTATCAGAAAAGCTGGTGATACTGTTGGTGGACGTATATCGGCTGTCATCAGACATGTCCCCGTAGGCTTAGGCGAACCCGTCTTTGATAAACTACATGCGGATCTGGCCAAGGCAATGATGAGCATCAATGCTGTACATGGTTTTGAATATGGTTCAGGTTTTGCTGGATCAGAGTTGCGAGGTTCCGAACATAATGATATATTTGTAGCAGATGACCATGATTTAACTCGAGTGCACACGCATACCAACTTCTCTGGAGGTATTCAGGGCGGGATTTCAAATGGTATGGATATTACGTTCAAAGTAGCATTTAAGCCTGTTGCCACTATCATGAGAGATCAAGAGACGGTAGATGTCCATGGCAACCCTGCTATTGCTAGTGGCAAGGGAAGACATGACCCTTGCGTTGTTTCGAGAGCAGTAATTATTGTGGAAGCCATGGCAGCACTTGTAATCGCGGATCATCTACTTAAAAATCAAAGTTACAAACATGCTGCAAGATAATTATGTCGTAGGTGTTGATATTGGAGGCACACATATTTCTGCCTGTATCATTGACACAAAACAATGGAATATATACCTAGAAAACGTGGCCAGAAACCACGTTTTTTCTCAAGGAGATGCTAAAACGATTTTACAAACCTGGGCGTCAGCTATTAGTGATATCATAGCCACCTCTCCTGCTCCTATTCAGTTCATCGGAATTGCCATGCCAGGACCATTTGACTACGAAAATGGAATATCCAAGATACAAGGACAAAGCAAATATGACCATCTTTACAACCAAGATATCAAAACTCTGTTAGCTAAGGAACTGGGACTTTCTCCTATGTCTATTCACTTTATCAATGATGCAGCTGCTTTCTTACAAGGCGAAATATTCGTACAACAACTGCAAACGAATAAGCGGATACTAGGAATTACATTGGGCACTGGGCTTGGGTCTGCGGTTTGGAATAAAGGCGAGAAGGCTTTTGATGCGGCCTTATGGAATAGCCCTTATGAAGATTGTATCTTTGAGGAGTTTCTGGTTACGCGATGGTTCGTAAAACGTTTCAAAGAAATAGCAGGTAAGGATGTGACAGGACTGAAAGAAATTTTAGATCATTATAGGGAAACTGCGGAGTTTCAAATCATCAAAGATGAATATGCTAAACATCTATTTGATTTTATGCAGTTTTTCTCGGACAAACATTCATCTGAACTATTTATTGTAGGTGGCAATATTGCAAAAGCACTGCCTATTTTCATCGCGGATCGAAAAGAATTTGAAAGATTCCAAATTTACACGGCCATACTCGGCGAAAAAGCGGCAATGATCGGTGCTGCAAGTATATTCAGCTAAGAAATCAATCCAACGCTTAGCATATTGGCATTGGTCATTCAGAAAAATACCCATCTATTAAAACATAGATGGGTATTTTTCTGGATTAGCTTCATGCATAATCGCATAAACTGTCTCAACAACATCGTCGGAGGATGGCTTGGAGAAATAGTCTCCATCTGAACCATATGGCGGGCGATGTGCCTTTGCAGTTAGTGTTCGTGGTTGACTATCCAACAAATAGTAGCCATTTTGCTTCTCTAATATCTCTTGTAAGATAAAAGCAGAAGCGCCACCAGGGACATCCTCATCCACAATTAACAGTTTATTTGTTTTTTTCAAAGATTCCGCACAAAGTTTTCCTTTGTCAAAAGGTTGTAATGTTTGTGCATCAATTATTTCAATAAATATTCCCAAGCGTTCCAATTCAACGGCCGCTTCCTCAACGACACGTAAAGTTGAGCCATAGGATACCACAGTAATATCCTCCCCCTCTTTCACGCATTCCGCATAACCGATTGGCACTGTAAATTCACCGACGTTTTCTGGTAAGCGTTCCTTCAGACGATAACCATTCAGACATTCAATGACAATAGCTGGCTCATCTGAGCGAAACAAGGTATTATACATACCTGCTGCCTGGGTCATATTACGCGGCACGCATACATGTAAACCTCTCAGGGCGCCTAAAATTACCGACATCGGCGATCCGGAGTGCCATATACCTTCTAATCGATGGCCGCGCGTACGAATAATTACGGGTGCTTTCTGTCCAGCAAAGGTACGGTAACTTAAAGTTGCCAAATCGTCACTTGCTACTGTAATGCCGTAAATTAGGTAGTCTAAATATTGGATTTCGGCTATCGGACGGAAGCCGCGGATCGCCAAACCAAGCCCTTTACCTATAATTGAATTCTCCCGAATACCGGTATCAAATACACGATGTACACCAAGTTTCTCCTGTAATCCCGCAAAACCCTGATTCACATCTCCAATTTTACCCACATCTTCTCCGAAAGCCAACAGCCTTTCGTCACGTCTAAAGTTCTCCTCAAAGCATAAATTCAGGACTTCACGGCCGTCGACAACTTTAGCCTCTTCACTGTACAAAGCAGGAACAATCTTTACATGGGCAGGAGAATCGACACCAGCTGTAAACAACTTCGAGTTATAACGTTTCTCATTAACCGCATGCTTTTCTTTGTACCAACTTAATAATTGCTGACGTTCTTCACTATGCTGTCCTTTCAGCTCATGCAGCACCTTGCGAACCTGACCGTACACCTCTTTTAAAGAAGGTTCAACCATCGATTGCAATTTTTTGGAAGCAAAATCGGCGCGTTCGTTCGGAATACCCTGAAGTAAATCTATGGCTTCCTTTGCCTCTATGCTCAACGTTTTGATATAATCGGTCCAAGCTCGCTTTTGTTCTTGACGAACATGATCTTTAGCCTGTTGATCCAGTTGCTCCAGCTCTTCTAAGGTGGCGATTCCCGAACTTATTATCCACTCTTTCATTTTTGCGATGCAATCGAAGTCAGTCTCCCATTGTAATCTTTCCTGAGATTTATAACGCTCATGTGAACCTGAAGAAGAATGCCCTTGGGGCTGTGTCAGTTCGGTCACGTGGATCAAACAAGGAATATGTTTCTCACGGGCAATATGGGCAGCCTGTTCATAAGTTTCACATAATCCTGCATAATCCCATCCTCTCACTTTGAATATTTCAATCCCGTTGGTCAATTCTTCCTTCTGAAATCCTTGAAGCACTTCTGAAATATCTCCTTTCGTTGTTTGAATTTCGTTCGGTACAGATATGCCATATCCGTCATCCCAAATGGAAATCACGGTCGGAATCTGGTGAACCCCTACTGCGTTAATGACTTCAAAAAATACACCTTCAGAAGTAGCAGCATTGCCGATAGAACAAAAGGCAACTTCGCTTCCTTTATTTGAAAAATAAGATAGGTAATCTAAATTTCTATTCTGCTTATACAGTTTGGAAGCCAAGCCCAAGCCTAGCAGCCTTGCCATCTGCCCTCCTGTTGTCGAAATATCTGAAAACGAATTTTTTTGAGCCATTTGATTCAACCAGTTTCCCTGATCATCCACAACGCGTGTCGAAAAATGGCAATTCATTTGTCTTCCTGCAGAAGAAGGATCTGCCTCTACATCGGGATGGGCATACAGTTGAGAGAAAAAATGGTAGACATTACTGATGCCTGAAGCAAATATAAATGTTTGGTCACGGTAATATCCCGATCGCCAATCTCCGTTTCTGAAAACTTTGGCCATCGCGATTTGTGCCAATTCTTTTCCATCGCCAAAAATACCAAACTTAGCCTTACCTGTAAGTACTTCTTTACGTCCCAATAAACTCACGTAACGACTTTCCAAGGCAGTTCGATAATCATTCACAATAATCTTCTTGAACTCATCAAAGCTCAAAGTGGAAATAGATTCATTGTTTTGGTCAAATGCAGTATCAAACATATTCTTTTTTGTTTCAACAAATTTAACAAAAATATTATTCTATATAATTGGTGTTTGTCAAATAAATTGACAATCGACAGTCCTCATTTGAAATAGAATATTCTAATTTATCAAATTAGTACTTTTTGATAAAAAATCCTAATTTACATAGACTTTTTTATACCTATAACGACGTAAAACCAGCTTTGTCCTTTTTAATTTCTATTTTTGGATTTTATATTCATTATTTTGAATTTTTCAATACTAAAACTCGATAAATCCCTTAGCGCTAATCTTGAAAAACGAAAGCTTTCTTCGCTTACACCTGTTCAAGAAAGAGCTATCCCTGCCATTTTAGAGGGCAGGGATTGTTTAGCGATTGCACCGACCGGAACGGGGAAAACTGAGGCTTACGCGATTCCAATTATTCAGCGTTTACGAACTAAAATTACCGCTGACCGTCTATCGGTACTTGTACTGCTCCCGACCCGGGAACTTTGTATTCAAACCCAACAGCGCATAACGAATCTTATCGAAGGTATGGATTTGATCATCGCCAGCTTCTATGGCGGTGGAACTTATGAAAGTCAATTGGAGGTTTATCCGAACGCGCATATGATCCTTGCCACTCCGGGTCGTTTGCTGGATTTTCTGGATCGGGGGAGTATTGATTTGAAGACGATAGATACCTTGGTGGTCGATGAATTCGATCAATTGCTTGATCTCGGCTTTGCGGCGGATATCAACAAAATCATCAATAAATTACCCGCTGAGAGACAATCTATTTTTAGTTCGGCCACAAAAACCGCCGAAATCGAAAAAATTGTTCGAAAAAAGTTAAACAACCCTGTCGAGATCATTATTGATAGAGCCTTAAAAAAGGGCCGGATAGTGGAATCTGTAATGTATGTCGACAAGAATGATAAAAAGAGCCTATTGGGCCATCTGCTTGAAAACAGGATTTCACGGCAGGCCATCGTTTTCACGCGAACAGTGCAAGGAGTCGAACGGATTGAAAAAGCATTAAACCGAAGTGGTGTTTCTTGTTTGGCTTTGTATGGCGATAAGTCGCAGCAAAAACGAGAAGAGATCATTGCTCAGTTTAGACGAAAAGAAGAACGTATTTTAATTGCAACAGACCTGTTGGCACGTGGAGTAGATTTTCCGGATCTGGAGGCAATCATCAACTACGAAGTTCCAGATTCGCCAGAGCTATATACCCATCGGATCGGCCGGACTGGTCGTTCTGAGGCTGATGGAAAAGCCTTTACATTTTGCGACGCGGAAGACAACGAAAAATGGATCAAATTGCAACTCGCCTTAAAACGGCAAATTAGAATTGACGATCAGCACCCTTACTTGCTAAGCTGGGAGAAAATGCTTTCCAGTAGTCAAACCAATCCTCGGAAAGGCTCTTCAAAATCGAGAAAACGTCGTTAATTAATAAATATTCTTTTACTTTTACCTGCAAATCATAAAATCACAATTCGAGATGAATACAATACATTTATTTGATGATAGTAATAACGGCGATGATAACCGTCTAGGAGACCTGGAAAAAACAATCATCGTGAATAGTCTGATGGAGATTCCTTTTGAAGATCGGGATGAGGAATGGCGGGATGCATTTTTAACAAATATTGCTGAATGTACCTTAAAATTAGCCGAGACAGAAGTAGTTGTTGGTCCGGACGGATTTCCTTATTTCCAACTTGAAAGCGCTCCAAAAGATCAGAACTTTCAAGCATTCGTCATCAAAAATCGACTGAAAGATTTTGTGTTACCAAGGGGATTTGGTATTGCAATTAATACACAGCATGAAAATCCAGATTGGGTGTTCACCTATGGCGATTTGGTCAACTTCTTTCTGAATGAGGAATTTTACACGGATGAGAGTATTTTTTCGAAGAAAAATACACCAACAATTATTGGCGAAGATGAAGAAATATTAGTTGGGCAGCCAGCTGAAACTATTCTTCCGCAAACAGTACGTACACAACTGCGTGAATTTTTGGATTACTATGGGGTAAAGAATGCTAAAATTATGCTGCTTGCACGCAATTATAAAGATGAAGAAAATGCTACACAAGATTTAGCATTCAATATCGTTGCCAACCAATTCAGCACAGAAAAAGAGTTTACGAACATTATGGAAGCGATAGGCTGGTTCCTTCCTAGACATTATTCTTATATTGGATTGGACGAACTTGCTATTGACAACGGCTTTATGCCACTATAAATAAAAAAGACTTAAATATATACAAACATAATTAACTCATGTTTCCATTTAACGTAAGAGTGTACGGAATATTGATCAATGAAAAACAGGAGGTGTTGATCAGTGACGAAAGGACGGAAAATGTTTCATTTACCAAATTCCCCGGCGGGGGCTTAGAATATGGAGAAGGTTTATTGAATGCCTTGATCCGGGAGTATCAGGAAGAGTGTAATTTTGAAGTTGCTGTCGTTAAGCACATTTATACCACTGACTTTTATGAGAAATCAAGCTTTAATGATAGTCAAATAATATCCATTTACTATCAGGTCAAGAACACTTCACCAATTCAAATCAGAACTACGAACAGAGCTTTCGATTTTGATCCAGATCAAAAACCGGAAGACAATAAACTTCAATCGTTTCGATGGTTGCCAATCGAATCGGTACTCATTGATGATCTAACTTTCAAAACAGATCAAATCGCTTGGAAGGAATTCTTGAAAACGATTAGATAATAATAATTTTTCAATTTTCATGATTTTTATTTGTATTTAAAAAATAAAGATATATCTTTACGTAAACCAATGGAAATGCTTGTTTTTTTTAAAGTATTGACCTCAATAATTACATTTTATTATTTATTTAACATCTCACATGTGACTGGGAATAATGTTGGAAGAGCGTGGGATAAGACGGAAATTGGTTTATTGAATATGTAAAATCCTAGTCCTATAGGTTTTTTAATAGTTAGTGTGATTTTATGGCGATACTCCCCGTATCGCCTTATTTATTTAACTCTATTGCTCCAGCCCGTTATTTAAAGGCTACATACGAGGCGAAACATAAATTCTTGTGCAAAACATCCACATTGTTAAAACCAACATCGGTCAATAAATTGAGCTGGTAAACTAGAGATCTAGGCGTATCCTCATGTTCAATATAGCCAAAAACATGATCGCGATATTCCTCATCCTTCAATTTAGTTAAGTATGCGCCATATTTCTCCTTATAAATTAGCTTTTGAAGATGAACATTATTCTGTTCTATCAAATCAAAAATCCATACACTTCCACCTGATTTTAGCAGACGGAATAACTTTTTAAAAGTGCTTAACCAATCCTCGTCATCCCGTAAGTGATGTAAAACCGAAGTAGCAATAATGACATCGAATTTTTCCTCTTCCAAGGAAACTTCCCTAAAGTCTCCCTTTATCAACTGAATTTCTCCTTTTGTCAGAGCACTTACACGCTCTTGTGCTCTATTTAACATGGGTTGACTTAAGTCTACAAGACTAAAATTTGGATTAGATTTCAGTTTTTGCAATAACTTAACATCGTAATTTCCAGCGCCACATCCAATATCCAATATATTTTTTGCATTTGAATAAACACTTGCAATGGCATCTGTAATTAGCTCCATGTTCCAAACCGCATCAAGTGTGGTGGCCTGGCCTGTTTCTAAATTTGAAAAACGTTCTACATCATTGTCAAACCGTGCTTCAATTTCCTGTAAAGTTGCTTTATTCATCTGTAAATTATTTTTTTTTTAATTCGGACGAGTCTCATACGGCATGACCATATGCAGACTGATTGTATTGTGGCCCACCCGTTATTTTTTAATAATTTAAATGTAAGACTAACTGGAATTCATTAAAAATATTTATTTTGTCAAGAATTCATACCAAAAAAGTATCGATGGAAATACGACATCTTATTTATTTTAAAACAGTAGCCGAGGAGCTTCATTTTGGCCGAGCAGCAGAACGTCTATTTATGTCCCAGCCGCCGTTAAGTCGGCAGATTAAAGACCTTGAAGACGAGTTGGGTGTCATCCTTTTTTTCAGAACCAACAAACGCGTCGAACTAACAGAAGCGGGTAAATACTTTTTGGAGGAGGTTGTGGAAATCCTTCAGAATTTAGAACACAGCAAAACAATCACGAAGCAGATCCACAACAATATTTCTGGAGAATTCAAATTGGGTTACGTTAGTTCAACGCCGAAGAAAATGCTCGCCACAGTATTGAAACACATTCAACAGAAATTTCCATACTTAAGAGTGAGTCTTTTTGAAACGTCAACACACAAACAAAAATTGGCACTAGAAAACGGTAAACTGGATCTAGGTATAATGCGTTCTCCAATTTATTCGAGCGAATTATTGACCACTCCTCTTTTCGAAGACCCCATGGTCATTGTAGGCCCGACACATATAGCGTTTAGTGATATTAATTTCTTTAATGAAAGTTTTATTTCTTTTAATCAAAAATATGCGTCCGAATACCATCGCCATGTTATTAACACGTGTAATCGCATGGGGTTCGAACCTAAGATTGTACATCAGAGCAACTCGATGTCTTCTATTCTCGAATTGGTTTCACAAGGGCTGGGATTAGCAATAGTCCCCGCTTCCACTATCAAACAGTATCCACATTTAAAACTAAAAACCATGGAAATTGAAGACATAGATAGCAAAACAGAAATTATACTTGTCTCCAATAAAAAAAGTAAAAACAGCGCTTTAGGCGAATTTATGGATTGTATCCAAAAAGAATACCGCAAATTCAACGCCTCCTAAAGAATTGTTGGGCTGATTATTTACATCAGTATCTCTGCTGAATAATCAGTTGCATCAATCGCCATGTTGTTTATCCGCTACCTATGGATAAGATTTTCACAGCATTGAATCAATGATTATTGCAGTTAATTAGATAGGATTTCCTTACATTTATACGATTACTAAAATCTCAACAAATCAATTCATGAGAAAGCATCTTCTCTTACTCCTTTTCTTGATTACTCAATTGCTTCCAACATTTTTATCTGCACAGTCCGCATCGGTGGATCTGGATCTTACAGAAGTGATGCGTCGGTATAAAGCGATTGGCCTCAGCGTCGTCGTTGTCAAAAACAATCAGATTGAGTACCACAAAAATTATGGATACAAAAATTTGGAAACAGAAACTCCGCTCTTAGAAAATGACATCTTTAGAATCGCTTCTATTTCAAAGTCTTTCACCGCAACATCCTTTATGCAATTATTGGCAGATGGTCGTTGTAGGCTAGACGACGACATAGGTGATCTCATAGGTTTCCCTGTCAGAAATCCAAACTATCCAGACAGAGCAATCACACTCCGGATGATTCTTTCCCATACCTCCAGTATCAACGATAAGAACGGTTATTTTAATCTCGATGTTATTAACCCTGTCAAGAACCCAAATTGGCAAAAATCATATAATCTGTATGCCCCTGGTTCACAGTACCAGTATTGTAATCTCAATTTTAATATGGCCGGGGCCGTTCTTGAGAAACTGACCAATAATCGTTTCGACAACTATGTTGTTCGTCATATCCTTAGACCGCTCAACCTCTATGGTGGATATTGTGTCGACTCTTTGGATAAAACAAGATTTGTCCCGTTGTATTCATATGACCAGACAGGAAAACCACATGAGGAGCTTAGCGCCTATCACCCTCGCCACGAAGAACTTATCCAGTATAAGATGGGATATAGTACGCCCATACTCTCCCCAACAGGTGGAATGAAAATATCAGCATTAGATTTAGCAAATTATATGATGATGCATATGAACTATGGGCGTAGCCAGGGAAAAACCATCATCAGAAAAAAGTATGCAAGGATTATGCAGACACCTGTAAATAAAGAATCCGGCTATGGATTGGCTATTATGAATGACACCAAAATTGTACCGGGAGTTACTTTAACCGGACATACTGGGTCGGCTTACGGGCTCTATAGTGCCATGTTCTTTCACCCAAAGCAGAAATATGGTTTTATAGTCATCACAAATGGCTGCAATATTCCCGATAGTGAAGAATTCAATCCCTTACTGAAAGATTGTATAAATGTGCTTTACAACGTCTATATAAAGGCAAAATAAACATATCAATTACAATGAGCTAATAAAAAAAGCNNGCTTTTTTTATTAGCTCATTGCATTACTTTTAGTTTTTAACCCAGTTTACAATTGCTGGATCGAGTGGATTGGTCGCTGAACGGAAACGGTGTACAAGCTTACCATGCTCATCGATTAGGAATTTCTCAAAATTCCACTTAATCTCTCCTTTAAAATCGGGATTTTCCTGTGCGGTTAGATACTTAAATAATGGATCAATTTGATCACCCTTCACATCTACTTTCTCTGCCATTAGAAAATCAACACCATAATTTTGTTCACAAAACTCTTGAATTTGCGCATTTGAACCTGGCTCTTGTTGTCCGAAATTATTTGCCGGAAATCCTATAATGACCAGCTTATCACCAAAAGTTTTGTGCAATTCTTGGAGGTCTTTATATTGTTTTGTAAAACCACACTTAGATGCAGTATTAACAATCAATACTTTTTTACCTTTGAAATCAGACATTTTGACTTCCTTACCGTCAAGCGATGTAAACTTAAAATCATAAAAATTGGGATTGCCAAATAACATTGACATATACACCATAATAGTAGCGATAATCATATTTAATTAGTTTAAAGACTTAGTAATGAATTACTCTCTCTTTCCAATACTGCGTCGAACAGCTCGTTAATAGGAGATTTTAAAATGGTGCCTACCTTGATCTGATGTGTATCACAGACTTCCCGTAAAATTAGATCAAAACTATATGCAATAGACCCCACAAAGTGACATTCATATTTATTATAATCCGGATAGGTCAAAATTGATGCCTGAACAAATTCCTCAAATCCGCTCTTTACCAGATCAATGATAAATGGATGGGTAATATTATCTGACATGAAGGGTGCAAAAGATGCTAGGAATGCATTTGGGCGCTCCTTTTGATACACATTTTTGATAACAATCTCTTTATTGATTCTATACTTATTCGCAAATTTTTCATTCAGATCCTTGGGCATACGTCCATACAGAAAAAGTCTGACTAAATTTTTCCCGAAGTAAGCTCCCGAACCTTCATCACCCAATACATAGCCATTTCCATTGTGTGAAGGCATCAACTCCTCTCCATCAAAGAAACTGAGATCCGACCCAGTTCCTAAGGTTGCTACATAACCTTTTTTATTACCGCATGTCGCTAACGCACTTCCAAAAAGATCATTTTCAACCGAAATATAGGCATTTTCAAATAAGGGGGTCAATGCATTCGATACCATTTCCCTACGATCAGGGGTGATACACCCCGCACCAAAGAAATACAATTCTGTAACCTCATCAGCGTATGGAATAATTTCGGGTATTTCCTTAATAACACGTGTAATTTCCTTTTCATTGACAAAAAAAGGATTAAGTCCATTTGTACTGAATGAGATAGGCGCACTATCTGGCAATTCCAACTTCCAATCCGACTTTGAAGAGCCGCTATCAACAACTAAGATCATACAAATTCTTGATTATTTTCCCCAATAAACTATTGTATCAAACTTAGCAAAAATTCTGATAAAAAACAGATTTTTTGCGTCTTTCAACAAACCTCATAAATAGGGTTTCAGTCGAAAGCAACAATAATAATTGTTCAATTTATATTATATTTCTTACTGAAAAATAGTATATTGGAGAGAACTTCAATATCTCCCTATAGCGTACTATTTTATACCTATTGCAGTTATTAAAGAACCAATAATATATTTTTTTGTTTGATTAATCATACGATACTTTCTAGCTTTGTGAGCTCATACTAAATTTATTTTTCATGGATAGTGACCATTTAAACATACCCAAAATACATTTTGAAGTATCATTTCCCGAAGTGCAAGCTCATTACATTGAGGTGAAAATGAGCGTAACAAATCTCAACCAGCCTTATGTCGACCTAAAAATGCCGGTATGGTCTCCTGGATCCTATTTGATTCGCGAATACGCAAAAAATGTAGAACGATTCCGATCACTTGATAAAACGGGAAATACAATCACCTATCAAAAAATTTCTAAAAACACCTGGCGAATACCTACAGAATCGTTGGATCAAATTGAAGTAGTTTATGCCGTCTATGGGTTTGAAACTTCAGTACGCACTAATTTTTTTGATAGCGACCATGCTTTTATTGTACCCACAGCGACGTTCTTCTATATTGATAACCGGATCGACCATCCGACTACAGTCAGCATAGATTTAAAAGATACTTGGACGAGCATATCAACCGGGCTTGAGCAAATTGAGGAGCATAAATTTTATGCGCCAAATTTTGATATCTTGTACGATAGTCCCATCGAAGCCGGTAATCAGGATATCTGGAAATTCCAGGCTGCAGGTGTAGAACATGAGTGTGCCATGGTCGGAGGGGGAAGTTATGATAAAGCACGATTGACAAAAGATATCACCCGTATTGTTGAAGAAGAAACCCGCATTTGGGGTTCTAACCCAAATAAGCGTTATGTTATTATTACACATAATTATCAGTCTGGAGGTGGTGGGTTAGAACATCTCAATTCCACAGTTTTGGGGGCGTCAAGAAATGCCTATCTTAACGAGACCAGTTACAAAAATTACCTGAGCCTTGTGGCGCATGAGTATTTTCATCTTTGGAATGTGAAACGCTTACGTCCAAAAGCTTTAGGACCGTTTAATTACGATGCCGAAAACTATACCACGGGACTATGGATTATGGAAGGATTCACTTCGTATTATGATAACCTCATTATTAAACGATGTGGATTCTATAGCGAAAAAGAATACCTCTCTTTGTTAGCTAACGATTTTAATATTGTATTGAATCGTCCCGGGCATGCAATACAGTCTGCAGCTGCCTCAAGTTTCGATACCTGGATTAAATATTATAGACCGGATGAAAATTCAATAAATTCAGGTATATCTTACTATAATAAAGGTGCGATGCTGACGGCATTGCTGGATATTAAAATTATCGCAGCTACAGAAGGTAAACTAAAACTGGATGATGTTATTCGGGAGGCTTATGAAGAGTTTTTCCTAAAACTCGATCGCGGATTTGAAGAAAATGAATTTAAAAGTCTCGGCGAACGCATCGCTGGCACTTCGTTGGATGATATTTTCGACGCGGCGCATCAGGATGGCGAATTGGACTATAACGATTATTTCAATCTAGTTGGTTATGAAATTATTGACACAAATGTTAATAACAACACCTTAACATTAGGGATTACCACAAATAAAGTAGACGGGTTAATTTCAGTAGCGACCGTGGAAAAAGATTCTGGTGCATACGAGGCCGGATTGAATGTCAGAGATGAACTCATTGCAATTAACAACAACAGACTCGATGTTAAAGATAAAGAAATTGATTTCATTGTTCAGCATGCCAAAGAGGGAGAACTATTAAACTTTTTGGTGGCCCGGGATGGTTTGGTGCGCGAGATACCGGTTCAAATCAGAAAAAATACTAAAAAGATTTATGAGATCCGTCCGCTCAAAGATCAAACCTTTCTACAGGAATTATTGGGTAAAATCTGGATGGCTTAAAACTGAAATATTGCTGTAAAAAAATAATAGCGGAGTTTTCCGCTATTATTTTTTCATTAAAATTTATACCTTACTGAAAAACCGACCGGGTCAAATAATTTGATACTCGATTCATTTAGAAAATCAAAGTAAGGTTTTACATCCAATGAGATCTGAAATGGTGATTGTGGAACGTTAAATTCAATTCCAACAATACCATCAATACTCAGGTTGAGCTGTGAATCAAATGACTGACGTTTACCATCGAAAATTTTATCTTTCTCTTTAAAAGAACCGACGCTACCGCCAAAACCATAATACCAATTGAATCCGGCAGCCAGCGGTTTATATATTTCATATAAGCCTACGACACGGAAACGGCGGAAGTCAGAATTGCTCTGAATACTCATGATACCTTCCAATGCATGATCCGAATTAAGCGTATGACGATAAGTAATTCCCTGAGCGGACCCAAATCGTCCACCAATAGCGCCTCTATTGTCCAATTGAGCTAACGCTCTATTGGATAATGCACCAAACATCAGCATTCCACTAACGGCTAAAAATATTTTCTTCATAAAAATCGTACGCTTTTTTGCTTTACCTTTTTTCCAAACATAGATAAAATGCTTTTTATATGCAATACAATTGCATATCCTGAAGACTATTTATCAAACCTTCTATTAGAAAGACATTTTAAGTAAAATAAACTTTACATCACAGCTATAACGACATAATGTTTGAATTGTTATGACATTAATCCCAAATTCTCCAACTTTATTTCTGATATTTTTTTTATATTTAAGACAATACAGCATGTAGTAATAACCAATAAACTCAAGTGATATGGGCAGAATTTTTGACTTTATAACCTTATATAAAGAAAATTACGCAAAGGACATTATGGTAGCGGGTCGCGATGGAAATGGCCAATGGAAAACGTATTCTACCAAAGAATACACAGATGCTATTGACTCCTTAAGCAGGGCACTACTGAAGCTCGGGCTCAAGAAAGGTGACCGGGTAGGAATTATGTCCGGTAACAGACCTGAATGGAATTTAGTTGATTTTGCCTGCAACCAAATAGGCCTTGCAACCGTGCCCCTGTATCCTACCCTATCTGCGCAGGACCTTTCATTCATTGTAAATGATTCAGATGTAAACATCCTATTTGTTAGCAACAGGGAGTTAACAGACCGTATTGAACAAGCGATCAACGAGCATGGAATTCACCCACAATTGTATACATTTGATGCTATCGAAAATTATACGCACCTAAGAGCATTCATCGAAACTACCAAAGATGACATCACCGATTTAACTCCATTTCGCGATGCTGTAACGGAAGATGATCTGTTAACTTTGATCTATACTTCAGGAACCACTGGGCGTCCCAAGGGAGTCTATCTCTCACACAAAAATGTGTACAGTAATGTCTTGGCTTGCAACCACCTGATCCGGGCTGACTTCAAAACGGCATTAAGCTTCCTACCTTTATGCCATATTTTTGAACGGATGGTAGTCTACATGTACTATTCCAAAGGGATTCAGATTTATTTTTCGGAAAATCTAGACAATGTTGTTGCGGACATCAACGATGTTAAACCAGATGTATTCACCACCGTACCTCGAGTACTGGAAAAAGTATATGACAAGATCATTGAAAAGGGGAAAGCGCTAACAGGTGTAAAAAAGAAAATCTTCTTCTGGGCTGTTAATTTAGGTTTGAAATTCCAAGAACCTGAACATAATGGAGCGCTTTATAATCTTAAACTTGCGATTGCAAGAAAATTGATATTCTCAAAATGGCAAGAAGCGCTTGGAGGAAATATTAAGATTATCGTGTCCGGCGGCGCTGCCCTTCAAGAACGGTTAGCGCGTGTATTTTGGGCGGCTGGACTTAAAGTACTTGAAGGATATGGGCTGACTGAAACTTCTCCCGTAATCGCTGTCAATTCTTACTTACCAAATGGATTAAAATTTGGAACTGTGGGTAAACCCCTTAAAAATTTAGAGGTAAAGATCGCTGAAGACGGAGAAATCCTAGTGAAAGGCCCGAGTATTACCATAGGCTATTACAAAAATGAAGATGCTACCAAAGAAGCTTTTGACGATCAAGGATTTTTCAAAACAGGTGATATTGGAGAAATCACAGCCGATGGTTTTCTTAAAATCACCGATCGCAAGAAGGAAATGTTCAAAACTGCCGGCGGCAAATATATCGCTCCACAATCCATTGAAAATAAGCTCATGGAATCCACTTTAATAGGACAAGTGATGGTTTTTGGCGAAAACAGAAAATTTCCTGGAGCTTTAATCGTTCCGGCATTTGATGTGCTGTCTAAATGGGCAAGCCAAAAAGGGATTAACCCATCATCAAATGAAGAACTCATTAAAAACTCAGAAGTAATCCAAAAATATCAGGATGAAATTAACCGGCTATCCACTAATTTTGGACATTGGGAAATTGTTAAGAAATTCATTATACTTCCAAAGGAATGGACAATTAATGACGGTCAATTAACCCCAAAATTGAGTTTAAAGCGAAAGATTATTTTAAAAGAGAACGAAACTGCAATCGACAAATTGTATCAGGAACAGAACCAAGAATAACAATTTGCACGATTATTGGGATTAATCATCGTATTATGAAGCACGTTACACTGAGAGATTTATTTACACTCGTTTATTGGAAAGACATTTGGCATGTTTTAGTGGATGCATTTAATGGATTTAATGATGACAAATGCATGAAAAAGAGTGCTTCACTTGCTTATTATACGGTTTTCTCGATCGGACCACTTCTTATGATCGTGATCTGGTGTATAGGGTTCTTTTACGGTGAACATCTTCAAAGCGGATCTTCGGCTCAAGATCAGGTGTTGGAAGAGGTCATGGTACTTTTTGGCCAGGATGTTACCACCCAGATCCAGTCTTATCTCCAGAAGATCACATTCGAAAATAAATCCAATATGGGAATCACGATAGGTATAGTTACATTGATCCTATCTTCCACGACCTTATTCGTAGATATACAGGATTCGATCAATAATATCTGGAAAGTAAAACCCAAGCCGAAAAAGGGATGGCTGAAACTGATCATCAACAGATTGATATCTTTTTCTATTGTTATTGCCTTGGGATTTTTACTCATTGCCTCACTGATGATCAATGGGCTTATTGTCGCAGTGACCAATTTAGTGATGACGTATTTCCCCTTCATTCCAATTTCCCTTATTTCTTGGGTAAATACAGGCATCACCTTTTCAGTCATAGTCATCTTATTTGGATATATCTTTTCTTTCCTCCCCGATGCTAAAGTAAAATTCAGAGATATGCTCGGCGGCGCCATCTTTACAGGATTACTTTTTATGTTGGGTAGATATGGTATTTCAATCTATCTCAACGTTTCATCCACGGCTAGTTTTTATGGAGCTGCAGGATCCATTATCGTCATGCTATTATGGATCTACTATTCCGCTGCTATATTGTACTTTGGCGCAGAATTCACTAAATTTTATGCCATTAAATTTGGCTCAGGCATTGTACCTTCCGCATTTGCAGTAGCGGTCGAACAAACAGAAAAAGTTAAAAAAATAGGAAGCGATGCTGAAGCACACGTCGGAGATACCATTCAGATCTTAAAACAATAATTTACTTTTTGTCTTTTTTTCCGCTGATGGAACCATCTATACCGATGACATCAATGACTTTGTCTCCAATCTGTGTAATATCGGATTTTAATCCTACCATGACGGTGAAGATATTGACAGGTATATTCTGTATTTTTCTAAAATTATGAAGATAGCCGAGCTCCAAACCTAAAAAGAATCCATTAAACTTGTAGTCTGCGCCAGCGCCTATTTTACTGGAGAAATTCAGGTGATTTTTACTCTCCATCTTAACAAGCTTCTGATCCGCAAGCACACGTGCTCTCGGCTCACTTGTCAGACCAATACCAGGCCCTGCAAAACCATACATGTTTAGTCGGCGCATCTGTTTCCTGATACCTCCAGAAAATGATAAAGTATAGAAATTAGTATTGGCATCTTCTATGCGATATTCGAAATCGGGATCAATCAAGGGTTGTTTGTACTTAAATGAAAGGGTATAAAGTGTGGGAGATACAAAAAACTTTGGATCTTTCAGGGAAATATCCAAGCCAATACTTCCAGAAAATTTTGGCGAAAGTATCTCTTTGGTTTTTCCGATCGGAAACCCCATGCCCGTCGTTCCCCAATAGTATACTTTTCTATAATGTATCGTGTCAACGCCCCCTTGAGCGAAAACACTGGCACAAATAGCACTTAGCAAAATAAAACTTAATAGGATTCGTTTCATTCAAATACGTTTTATACTGAATAACAACAATATAAAACGTATTTTGTTCAAAAAATATGGCTGATTATAGATAACTTTTTGATTGCGGCCCTTGATTGAAGAGCAAATCGATTATACTCAGATCCGGGTAAAATCCATTCTTATCTGAAAAAACTTGATAATACTCTTTTGGATTAGCCATTACACTTTCCTTTTTGGGATGTATAGCATTACGATAATCGATCGTATCCGCTGGAGCTGCCACATACTCTTGGGTAAAATTCACAGCGCGCTTAAGCTTGATAGATTTAAGAAGAAGTTCCAACTGCGCCACATTAAAATCCACGAGATAGTCGAATTTTGCTTCGTAAAACTGTATAAAATCATCTTCATAGTACTCAAAATAAGCAGAACTACGATAAGCAGTCTGAATACTTAGCCAATGTAGACGCTGCCAGTCAAACTCATAACTTATACGAATATCTTTCATCGGAACACGATCTTTATTGCCATGTTGAATCGGTACAATCAAATCCTGCACACCATTCGCAGAAGCAATACGTGCCCTTGTACGATAACTTTGCTTTTGAAAATGCTCATATTTCTCGATGATTAAAGGAAGATTATGCTCTTGTATCGTATGAAAGTAAGATATCGGTGGAAGATAACATGAAGGAAGTAATAACTGCGATTCCATAAAAACTGATGATTTTTGTTATAAGTGACGCAAAAATAACTTAAATTAAGGATATTTGTAAAGAACAACTGGGAATTTTAGCTATAGCATGAAACAAAGAGCGTTAAACGCATTAATCTATATTATATCTCTTCTCCCCTATTGGTTTCTATATTTGATCTCCGATGGGCTTTATTACATACTTTATTATATCATAGAATATAGAAAGAATATTGTATTTCAGAATTTAAAAAATGCTTTTCCTGAAAAAACGGATAAAGAGAGACTTGTTATTGCTAAAAAGTTTTACCGTTTTTTTCCGGACCTCATTGTCGAGTCGATCAAATTGAAAACAATTACCGCTGAGGAAGTGAAGAAAAGAATGATGTTGGAAAATGAGGAGGAATTGACAAGACACCTTGAGGCCGGCAAGAATGTCATTGGGGTAACATCGCATTATGCCAACTGGGAGCTCGGTATACATCGTTTGAGTTTAATCACAAACTTTCCAACGTTGATTGTATACAAACCACTCAATAACAAAGATATTGACACGGTTTACAATGGCATGCGGGGCCGGTTTGGAGCCGAAATGGTACCTATGAAACAGATACTCCGTCATATCGTAAAATTAAAGGGCCAACCCAATGTTAGCATACTGGTCGCCGATCAAACCCCTTTATATTCGGATTCCGATTACTTTATTAATTGGCTAAATCAAGAGACATTGGTCTATACCGGAGCCGAAAGGCTTTCTCGAATTAGTAAAGCGCCGGTCGTTTATTGTTCAATCAACAGAAAACCTAAAAGAGGTCATTATTCCTGTAAATTTTTCACTTTACTCGAAGAGCCAAGCGGCTTTGGAGAACATGAGATAACCAATTTACATAATCAGATCGCTGAGCAGCTTATCCGTGAAACCCCAGAATATTGGTTATGGTCACATAACCGCTGGAAAAGAAAACGTAGAAAATGAGTAAATTACCAAAAGTAGCTGTTGTTATCCTCAATTGGAATGGTCGATTTTTTTTAGAAAAATTTTTACCATCTGTTTATAATAGCTCATACCCAAATGTCGAATTTGTAATTGGTGACAATGCCTCCGATGATGATTCAATTTCATTTGTGAGACAGTATTATCCTACCATTACAATTCTCGAAAATGATCAAAACTATGGCTTTGCAGGCGGCTATAACAAGATATTGCAGCGTGTAAAAGCAGATTATTATGTGTTGCTCAATTCGGATGTTGAAGTGAGTCAAAATTGGATCGAACCTGTCATAGAATACTTGGAAAGGAACCCTTCTTTGGCAGCTGCACAGCCTAAAATACGTTCATTCCATGATAAGCAGAAGTTTGAACATGCTGGAGCAGCTGGGGGATATTTGGATTACTTTGGATTTCCTTTCTGCAGAGGAAGGATTCTACATGAAGTAGAAGACGACGAAGGACAGTACGAGGAGGAATCAGAGATCTTTTGGGCCTCTGGAGCTGCACTTTTTATCCGTTCGGAAGCCTGGAAGGAGGCGGAGGGTCTTGATGAAGATTTCTTTGCGCATATGGAAGAAATTGACTTGTGCTGGCGATTGAAAAAGATGGGCTATGGAATTGGCTATTGCCCCAAATCTATCGTTTACCACGTTGGAGGCGGAACGCTCAACGCTAGCAATCCCAAAAAAACCTATCTTAATTTTAGGAATAATATGGTTATGCTGCAAAAGAACCTGCCCATAGGCAAAGCGATATTTATTATTTTCATTCGACTATGGTTTGATTTTGCTGCGCTTGCCAAATTCCTTATCGATCGAAAACCCAAAGATGCCTGGGCAATCAGCCGTGCGCATCAGTATTTCTTCTTAAACATTTTTAAAAATGCTAAAAAACGTAAAAAATACAACCACAGGGGAAATACAAAAGGACAGTACAAGAAGTCAATCATTGTGGATTTCTACACGAATAGCAAACATAAATTTTCTCAGCTAAATCCAAGTGATTTCAAATAGCATCTTATTTTCCCAAAATACAAAATGCAGAAAAACGCATTTTAAAAATAAAGCAGTCATTACAACAAGATTCTTTATTTATTTTATTTAAACGTACTTTTTATTTGTAATTTTGCAAAATGTTGGCGATGGATATTGAAAAAAAGATAAAAGACTTAACCGCAGAACTTAATCAGTATAACTACCAATACTATGTATTGGCGAACAGTGTTATTTCTGACTACGACTTCGACCTTAAACTAAAGGAGCTCGAAGCCCTGGAAGCTCAATATCCAGCGTTTGCCGATCCCAATTCTCCTACACAGCGTGTTGGCGGGGATATAACTGCCCGATTTCAAACGGAACGACATCGCTGGCCCATGCTCTCTTTAGGTAATACATACAGTCAGGAGGAATTGCTTGATTTCGACCAGCGTATCCGCAAAATCATCGGCGATCAGTTTGAGTACGTCTGTGAATTAAAATTCGATGGTTTATCCATCAGCTTGACGTATGAAAATGGCAAGCTAAGTAAGGCTGTTACACGTGGCGATGGCACGCAGGGCGATGTGGTTACCAACAATGTCAAGACAATCCGATCAATTCCGATCAAACTCAAAGAAGGAGCTTATCCAGCGCAATTCGAAATACGCGGCGAAATATTTATGCATAAATCAGCTTTTCTGCGTTTGAACAAAGAGCGCGAAGATAATGCGGAGCCAACGTATGCCAATCCGAGAAATTTCGCTTCCGGAACGATTAAACTGCAAGACTCTGCTGAGGTTGCAAAGCGACCGTTAGACTGTTTCCTTTACTTTTTGTACTGCGACAACAGAACAAATCTTTTTCACGACCATTGGAATAGCTTGAACCATGTAAAAGAATGGGGATTCCATGTCAGCGAACATAGTAGAAAATGTAGCAATATAAGCGATGTATTTGCATTTATCGATTATTGGGAGGTCGAACGCCATAATCTTGGCTATGAAATCGATGGAATTGTTATTAAAGTAAATGATTATGCACAACAGGAAGAACTTGGCTTTACGGCCAAAAATCCAAGGTGGGCAATATCCTATAAATTCAAAGCTGAACGTGTAGAAACCGGATTGAACTCCATCAGTTATCAAGTTGGCCGTACAGGTGCTGTTACTCCAGTTGCCAATCTCCAACCTGTACTATTGGCAGGGACTACCGTCAAACGTGCATCCCTACACAATGCAAATGAAATTGCTCGCCTGGATCTGCATGAACATGATACAGTATTCGTGGAAAAGGGGGGCGAAATCATACCCAAAATTATTGGCGTTAATTACACCAAGAGATTGCCTGGATCAACAAGCTTTGTCTACCCAACATCATGTCCCGAATGTGGCTCCGAACTCATACGCCAAGCTGGCGAAGCGGTACACTACTGCCCTAATGAAACGGGGTGTCCCCCCCAAATTATTGGTAAAATGCAGCATTTTATCGGACGCAAAATGATGGACATCGAAGGTATGGGCGACGAAACGGTTGACAACTTCTTCAAAAAAGGTTTATTACATAATATCGTTGATATTTATGGACTAAAAGACCATCAGGAAGGCTTACAGCAGCTGGAACGTTTCGGTCAGAAATCCATAGAAAATATGCTGAAAGGCATTGAGAAGTCTAAAGAAAAACCGTTTGAAAAAGTACTATTCTCTTTGGGCATACGTCACGTTGGTGAAACGATCGCAAAGAAATTAGCGCTGCACTTTAAAAATATTGATGCCTTGGCACAAGCATCAGCAGAAGAAATCGAAAGCGTACAGGATATTGGACGTCGCATTGCCGAAAGCGTTAGAGAATACTTGGACAATCCGATTCATCAAGAACAGATTAAGGCTTTAAGAAATTACGGCTTAAATTTTGAAATTAAGGAAAAAGAAATCGTTTTGACCAGCAACTCACTGGAAGGGAAGACTTTTTTAATATCCGGTGTCTTCGTAAACCATTCGCGGGAAGAATTAGCGGCAATGATTGAGAGTCATGGCGGAAAGATGGTTTCAGCGATTTCTGCTAAATTAAGTTATCTCGTGGCAGGAGATAAAATGGGACCTTCTAAACTTGCGAAAGCAGAAAAATTAGGTATCCCGATGATTAATGACACAGAACTATTCCAACTCATTAATCCCAAATAAGTTTTTTAATTAAATTAATATAAACACAAAGACAAGATGAACGAGCTTCACGGCGCAGGAGTAGCATTAGTCACTCCTTTTAACTCAGATGAATCTGTTGATTTCGAAGCATTGGGTCAGCTTATTGACTTGCAGATCAACGAAGGTATGGACTATTTGGTTTCTTTAGGTACAACTGGAGAAGTTGCCACATTGACCAATGATGAACGAAAGCGCATCTGGGATTTTACTGTCAAGCGCGTGAACGGTAGATTACCTTTGGTTGCTGGTATCGGTGGAAACAATACTGCTGAGATTGTGGAGCAAATTAAAAATTTTGATTCAACTGGATTTTGTGCAATCCTATCCGTTTCTCCATATTACAACAAACCGACTCAAGAGGGAATTTATCAACATTATAAAGCTGTTGCAGCGGCATCTCCCCTGCCTATTATTTTATACAATGTACCTGGACGTACGGGGAGCAATATCTCTGCACAGACAACATTACGATTAGCGAATGATTTTTCAAATATCGTTGCTATCAAAGAAGCTTCGGGTAACTTTGCTCAGTTCAGTGAAATCTTACGGGATAAACCAAAAGATTTTCTACTGATTTCTGGTGATGATCCTGTTACGTTGCCGATGATGGCTCTTGGTGCTGCCGGCATCATTTCAGTAATCGGAAATGCTTTACCGAAAAAAGTAGCAACCTTAACAAAACTGTGTGCCGAGGGGAATTATATCGACGCTAGATCGATACATCAAGAACTATTGGAGATTACCGAACTATGTTTTATTGAAGGAAATCCCGCTGGCGTAAAATATATACTTCAGGAATTGGGTATTGGAAAAGATATATTACGGCTTCCCTTAGTGAGTATAAGCACAAATACACGGGCTGCGATAAAAGAAGAATTAAAAAAAATAAAGTAAATACCGTAGCATACACTTAAGAAAAGTTTAGATCCTCAAAAGATCTAAACTTTTTTGTTTTAATGCTTTGCAACATAACAATATAATACCTACATTTGCACTTCCACAAAAGTGGGTTTTTAAACAACAAAATTAATTAACACAATGCAACAGTACGAATCTGTAATCGTTCTTACCCCGTTGCTTTCTGATGATGCTGCGAAAGAAGTAATCGCAAAATTCAAAAACATCTTAACAGAAGGCGGAGCCGAGATTGTCGCTGAAGACAATTGGGGTTTGAAAAAATTAGCGTATCCAATCCAGAAAAAAACTACTGGATTTTATCACTTAACTGAATTCAAGGCTCCAGGTGAATTAATCAATAAATTAGAGGTTGAATACAAACGTGATGAGCGCATTATGCGTTTCTTGACTGTAAGTTTAGACAAACATGCTAAAGCTTACAACGAGAAAAAACGTAGCGGTGCATTCAACAAAAAAGCTGAAACTAAAACTGAGGAGGGCGCAAACTAATGGCTAACGAAAATATCCAATACGTAACTGCTCCTAAAGTAGAGGACAACCGTAAAAAATACTGTCGTTTCAAAAAGAATGGTATCAAATATATCGATTATAAAGATGCTAACTTCTTGATGAAATTTGTAAATGATCAAGGTAAAATCTTACCTCGTCGTTTAACTGGTACATCTTTGAAATTTCAACGTAAAGTAGCTCAAGCTGTTAAACGTGCTCGTCACATCGGCTTGTTACCTTACTTAGCTGATGCAATTAAATAAGGAGGACGATAGAAAATGGAAGTAATTTTAAAACAAGATATCAAAGGCTTAGGTGAGCAAAATGATATCGTTAACGTAAAACCAGGTTTCGGTCGTAACTACTTAATCCCTCAAGGATTTGCAATCCAAGCGACTGAATCTGCAAAAAAAGTTTTAGCTGAGAACATTAAACAAGCTCAGTTCAAACAAGACAAAATCAAAAAAGACGCAACTGAATTAGCTGGTAAATTAGAAGCTATCAAACTTTCAATTGGTGCGAAAGCAGGTGAATCTGGTAAAATCTTTGGTAAAGTAAATAGTATTCAGATTGCTGATGCATTGAAAGCAAAAGGTTTTGACGTTGATCGTCGTCGTATCACTTTCGAAGTAGAACCTAAAGAAGTAGGTGAATACATCGCTAACTTAAACTTACACAAGGAAGTAAAAGTTCAAGTTCCTTTCGAAGTTATTGCTGAGTAATCCTATTTATTTAGTAAACAATATAAAAACGGCTATCCCCTGGGATAGCCGTTTTTTGTTTCTAACCTTATGCATACCTCAAAAAAAAAAACTCGCGTTACGGAGAGCAACGCGAGGCATAATCTAGGGTATTTGAAAGGGAAAATCTTTATCTAATTCATTTTTATCTAAAAAACCACCCAAAAAGGAGTAAAAAATCTAAAAAAGCAAGTAATAACTAAAAAATCAATATTTACTCATTTTTCATATTCAAAGAAAGTGAAAAATATCCATTTTTACAAATGAAATTGATTTTTTTGATAAAAAAACAAAAAAAAATCAAACAAAAAGATCAAAAACATAGATATAATAACAAAAAATAGATATAAATCAACATAAAAAGAATGATTAAATCAATAAAACAAAAAAAAACATATAAAACTACTGCTTATCAAAAATAAAAAGGATTAATTTAAAAAAAATAGTATAAAAAGCATACATTTTCACAAAAAGAACTAAAAAAAATACAAGACCCCAAAAAAAAGAAGCTGTCTCAAAT
>NZ_DJAS01000018.1:0-113687 GCF_002429765.1 Sphingobacterium sp. UBA5996 | reverse complement strand
CACATCATAGGTTAGTTTAGGGTTTAGTTAGGGTTTGGTTAGAGTTAGTTTAGGTTTAGTATAGGTAAAAGCTAAACTAAACCTAACTTAAGGCTAAGCTATAGGTAAACAAAAACTAAATTAAGGGATAAGAAGAGTAAAATTGATACATTATTAGCATGAAACATCGTATTCACTTCATCTTTATCTAGGCAAAACCCCATCAAGCAAATGTATTATATGGAAATATTAGTGGATTAGCCATCTGGTTATACCAATAATATATTTATTATAGCGCAGAGAATTAATCGCTATTGTAATAGCTCTTTTTTCTGTAAATTTGATGTAGGCTAGTACACAAAAAGAACGCCTTATTTTTAAGAAATTAAAGATATTAAATACTTTTATTCGAAATAAAATCATATTGATCCATGATAGATTATGCTCAGCTTTTAAAACAGGTAGAAGAATATGCTGAAAATTATATTACAGAAAATATTTCAATCTGCCACTGCTTCCATAATACGATACACACGCGTTCCGTCGTAAGTTCGGCGGAGGAAATTTTATTGTATTATCAATTGGGAGAGGAGGATCACTTTATTGTTATTAGCGCGGCCTACTTTCATGATCTTGGGTACGTTCACTCCGACAATGCGATTGGCCATGAAAAGAGAAGTGTCGAAATTGCTTTGGAATTTTTGAGAGAAAAAGGCATACCACAGGGCATACAGGAAAAAATTAAAGGTTGTATTTTAGCAACTCGAATGCCTCAGGATCCAACAAACCTGCTCGAGCAAATTCTCTGCGATGCTGACTTATTTCATTTTGGAAGTGATGATTTTGTTACTAGAAATAAACTTATGAAAGCAGAAGCGGAAGCGGTGTTAGGAAAAGAGATTGACAAAGATGTATGGCGAGCCGGTACGATCAAACTCCTAATGAGCCATCATTACCATACTGAATATGCACAACAAAAGCTTAATGCCAAAAAGGAGATGAATTTAAAGGAACTGGAAAAAAAACAAGAGAAATCAATCAAGAAAAGCAAAGAAAATAAAAAAGAAGACAAGAAAGAAAAAGAGAAAAGTAGCAAGCCTGAACGCGGAATAGAGACCATGTTCCGGATTACTTCTTCAAACAATCAGCGATTAAGTGATATGGCAGACAATAAGGCTAATATTTTATTAACCGTTAATTCTATTATCCTTTCCGTCGTCATTGCTGTTTTATTTCGAAAACTAGATGCGAACGAACACCTTATTATCCCAACAATTATCTTAACAACTGCCGTGGTAGCCACCATGGTCATGGCTATACTCTCTACAATTCCTAAAATTCCATCCGGTAAATTTTCAAAAGACGAAATCGAACAAAAATCAGTCAATCTGCTCTTTTTTGGTAATTTCTACAAAATGAAACTCGATGACTACAACGAGGGTATGCAAAAGGTAATGGTCGATTCTGAGTTTCTATATGGCATGCTCACGAAGGATGTTTATTCACAAGGGGTGGTATTAGGAAGGAAATACAAACTTCTACGATACGCATATGGAGTTTTTATGTTTGGACTTGTAATATCAGTCGTTTCTTTTATCGGAGCAACCCTATTTTAATCCCCTATAAATGCCATCTAAATACTTCATAATCAAATGCATGTACTTCCTTTTATTTTATCCAAAAAAGTTCGAAGAATTCAATCGTTAGCTTACAATAGGCGGACATCAAAGTATCGATGCTTTCACAAATAGACTGCCACAGCAAAAAACATATACGGATGATGAAGAAAGATCTTTATATCAACAGACACATTAGCTGGTTGTCGTTTAACGATAGGGTCCTTGACCAAGCCGGTCGTCAAGAGGTCCCGCTATTGGAAAAACTGCAGTTTCTTGCTATTTTTTCTTCCAATCTGGATGAATTTTATCGGGTTAGAATGCCTGTATTGATGGCTGGAAAAAAAATAATAAAACAAAACCCGCAACAGCTTATCCCCAACATAGACATCGCTACATATAAAAAAGCGTCAAAATTCATCCACAAACAACAGGAAAAATTCGGGTTCCTACTCACTGATATTATTCAAGAATTAGCGAAAGAAAGTATATTTTTCATTTACAACCAAGCTATCCCAGCAGAAATAAAAGGGCTAACTGCACACTATTTTTTTAATACAGTTGCTTCCTATCTGCAAATTATCTCCATAGATGATACGTCATTTTTTCCAGACAACAATCAGCTGTACTTCGCCATTAAGGATGAAAATACAGAAGCAGTATCATTCCTAAACATCCCATCAAACTATATCGGTCGATTTTTCACCTGCGAGACCAATAGCGGCAAATATGTCGTCCTTATAGATGATATTATCAAAGCATTTCTACCCATGGCTATACGAAATTTATCATTAAGTTTCTATTCCTTTAAAATCACAAGAGATGCCGAGTTAAATCTTCAAGACGAATTTGAGGGAGATATTGCACAGAAAATCGAAGCGGAAGTCAACAAACGTGACCTTGGCTATGCGACGCGATTTCTCTATCAACCTAATCTACCAGAGCCGCTAATTGAAAGACTGGCAACCTTATTCGACCTACGGAAAAGTAGCATTGTTGAAGGCGGAAACTACCACAACTTGAAAGATCTCTTCTCATTCCCGATTAAAATAGAGAACCTTTCGTATCCAAGACAACTACAAATCAATACCGATAAAAATTTCGAAGAATCTATCTTTGATCAAATTGACCGGGAAGATCTGTTGGTCTGTACTCCCTATGAATCCTTCGATCCTATATTACGCTTTTTTAATGAGGCCGCATTAGATCCATCCGTAGAAGAGATTTATACGACTTTATACCGTATAGCAGGCGATTCTCATATTGCACAAGCATTGGCTACCGCTGCGAAAAATGGAAAACAGGTCAATGTATTTGTAGAATTAAAAGCGCGGTTTGATGAAGCTAATAATATACATTGGGCTCGGCTGATGAAAGAGAACGGCGTAAAAATCACCTACAGTATCCCAAACTTAAAAGTTCACGCAAAAATAGCACTGGTCAAACGTCAGGCAGGTCGACAAAGTGCTTTACTGGGTACGGGAAATCTAAATGAAAAAACGGCTAAGGTTTATACAGACTACTTCCTTATTACTTCTAATAAGCTGCTGACCAACGAATTAAATTTGCTATTTAAGTTTCTTCCAGCCCGAAGGAAACCCCACAACTCAAATGAACTATCATTTGAACATCTACTAGTAGCACAGTTCAACCTCAAGCTTACGTTTTTGGAGCTGATTGACCGAGCCATCCATGCAGCTCAAGATGGAGCTCCAGCAACGATAAAAATTAAATTAAACAATCTGGAAGAAGAATCGTTAATCAACAAATTGTATGAAGCGAGCCGGGCAGGGGTGAGGCTAGAGTTGTTGATCAGGGGGATCTGCAGGCTAAAACCGCAGGTACCGGGACTAAGTGAAAACATCACCGTGAAAAGGATTGTAGGAAGATATTTAGAACACGGAAGAATATTTATTTTTCAATATCAGACCCAAACGCTCGTTTATCTCGGCTCATCAGACTGGATGAACCGCAACATTTACCGACGTATAGAAACTTGCTTTCCGCTGCTGAATCCGACACTGGCACATCAAATACAGGAGATGTTCGATATCCAGTTTTCGGACGACACCGAAGCTACATTACTGAATGACAAGGGGCAAAACCAAGCGATAGAAACGCAGCATAAAAATGTTTCGCAACAGCAAATCCTTGATTATTTAAAAGCTAAATGGAACAGTATACCTATTCAATTAAGTAATTCATCACAACATAATTAACTTGAAAGTACGATACTAAAAACATGGCATCTAAGCTCGTTCTGAAACGCCACGACCACATCAATTGAAAATATAATAATATGAAAAACCCCAACCTACATATAACTGCTATCTTAAGTCTAGTCTCGGCTATTTTACTTGCCTGCAACCCCAATAATACAACCAAAGAAAACAGCAACAAGCGAGCTCATATTCAAGCTGAAAAATCACAAAGCATTCCCTACACATTATCTTCGGGCAGCAAGATGAGTTTACCTAACGAATTACTGGAAATATCCGGGATCACCTTTCTTCCGGGGCAGGATGATGATATTTATGCCATTCAGGATGAACAAGGCTTTCTGTATAAGTTTAACCAACCCACACAAAAAGTCACCTTCAGCCCTTTTGGGAAAGATGGCGACTATGAAGATATCTCGATAAGCGATACACACTTCTTTATCTTAAAGAGCAACGGCAGCATCTATTCTTTTCCCATTTCAGAAAAGGATGATATAAAAAACGTTGTCGAACAGAAGAATTTACTTCCAAAAGGAGAATATGAAGGGCTTTTTGTTGATCGCGAAACTAACCAGGCATATGTATTATGTAAAGAATGCAAGGTCGATAGAAAGCAGTCACAAACCTCTGGATATATCTTTTCAATTGACGAAAACAGTCAATTCCATCCGAAAGGAGAATTTTCTATTCAGCTTGATGAACTTCGTGCTTTTGATACTAAAATCAAAAAGACTTTTAAACCATCAGCCCTAGCAAAAAAAGCAGATAGCAAGGAGTGGTACATCTTATCTTCTGTAGACAAAGCTCTTGTTGTGACGGATGAGAATTTTCATGTAAAATCGCTCTCTCCATTAGATCCGAAGATCTTTCCTCAACCCGAAGGTATTAACTTTGATTCAAAACTCAATCTTTATATCAGCAGCGAAGCCGGCAATCAGGATAAAGGGATCATTTATAAATTTGAAAAACAATAGGCATGCAAAAGGTCGTACCATTCTTTCTTATTTTTCTTGCTAGTCATTCTTATTCCCAGCAAAAGCATACAGGGTTGCGTACGATTCAGGGCACACCCTTTGCTCAAACCATTATTAAGGACAGTATAAGTGTCATAGCAAACGCAAAATATGGTGAAGCCAGTAAATTTAAAAAGTTCTTCCTTGGCGAAAACTACCGCAAAGAATGGGCTGCGGAAACCACTTTGCCGCTGCTTCAACTTTCCACATTATATGGTGGTCTGCGTCCTGTTAAACAAGGCGGTGGAATGCAATCGGTTTCTTTAAGACTAACAGATTCTATGGGAAGGGAATGGGCGTTGCGATCGGTCAATAAAAGGACTGAATCCCTTATACCAGAAGAATTGCATGGTACCTTTGTGCAGGATGTATTGGATGATGCCACCAGTGCCCAGCATCCCTATTCCGCGCTGATGATACCCGCCTTGGCCAATGCCGTAAACGTCGCACACGCTCATCCAATCATTGGCGTTGTAGCACAAGATAGCCTATTAGGCGAATATGCTCCACTTTTTGAACATACAGTAGCTCTACTGGAGGAGCGTGAACCGCTCGGAGATTCAGACAATAGTCCTAAAACTGTGCGAAAGTTGCAGGAAGATAATGACGACAATTTTAAAGCCAAAGCGTACCTACGCGCAAGGATGTTGGATGTCCTGGTTAGTGATTGGGACCGACATGAGGATCAATGGCGATGGTACGATGAGAATCAGGATAGCACAGATCAGGATAAAGACTATATTCCTATTCCCCGCGATCGCGACCAGGCACTGCGTGTCACGCAAGGTTTCCTGATGAAAGACATCTATCAGCAATTCGTCAATCCGGTCATGCAGGGATTCACCACGGGCATCCCCGACATTCGCTATTCTCTTTTCAAATCGCGCTTCTTAAATGCTCATCCGAGCAATCAGCTCTCCCACAGGGAATGGGCCAAAGAGGTTAAGCAATTTGTAACACGCCTCACAGATTCCGTGTTATGGCAATCCGTACAAAGCCTCCCGCAGTCGTCCATTACTATTCGTGGAGAACAAATCTTCAAAACACTTCAGAGCCGCCGTGATGCACTGCCAACTGCGATGGAAGAGTATTACAATTTTATCAATAACATTGTCGATATTCACCTCAGCGACAAAAACGAAAAGGTAGAAATATGCAGCACTGGAAGTAAAAACTTAAAAGTCAAAGTTTCGAAGATCAACAAAGTAGGCAAAGTCACCAAAACTTTGATGGACAAAACCTACAAAAATACCCTTACAAAAGAGATTCGCCTCTATTTAGGTGACGGAAAAGATTCTGTTTTAATCGATAATGCGCAATCTCCCATCAAACTAAGAATTATAGGCGATAGCACACCAAAGACTTATGTTATCAATCAAAGCAAATCAAGGATACAGCTTTACGAAAACACTAAAAAT
The DNA here is from genome assembly GCF_002429765.1 of Sphingobacterium sp. UBA5996. Classification (NCBI taxonomy): domain Bacteria; kingdom Pseudomonadati; phylum Bacteroidota; class Sphingobacteriia; order Sphingobacteriales; family Sphingobacteriaceae; genus Sphingobacterium; species Sphingobacterium sp. UBA5996. Next base: position 107,442 of record NZ_DJAS01000018.1, on the reverse strand, counting down.
TCCGTTATGCTCGGTGAAAAGAACAAAATAAAGCTTCATTATGCTCAAGATAGCATCAACACGCAATTTGTTCCGGTAAACCTGTACAACACCTGGCTTCCCTTGGTTACTGCCGGCTATAATGCAGACGACGGTATTTCCCTCGGACTCGGAGCAGCTTACACACATCAGCGTGGCTTTAGAAAAAGCCCCTTTACCTATAGACAACAGCTCACCGTAGCAACCGCCTTTCGGACTGGAGCATATAAAATTCACTATAGAGGCGAATGGACTGCTGCTGCCGGCGATGCTGATATTGTTATCGATGCCTTAGCGAAAGCTCCCGACAACACACAGAATTTCTTCGGTGTAGGAAATAACTCACCATTTTTAGAGGAACAGTATGGTGCAAAATATTACCGAAGCAGATTTAATATCTTCAATATCAATCCACAGTTAAGATGGAAACCTTCATCCACGTTAAACGTTGCCGTAGGTCCACATATCCAATTTTATCATTTAGATCCTAATGAGAATGAAGATCGATTTATTTTAAATCCTCAGGCTTTACATTCTTACGATAGCTTGTCGATTACCAAAGACAAAGCTTTTGCAGGTATCAATGCTTTTTTAACACAAGACTCACGTAATCGAAAGATTAATCCAAGTAAAGGAATGTATATCAAAGCCGATTTGAATTCTTATTTTGGACTCAATCAGTATTCAAAAAATTCGGCGCAGTTAAATGCTGCGATAACTGGATATTTTAGTGTACTCAATGAAGGCATTATATTCGCCAACAGAACGGGCGGGGGAGCAGTTGTCGGAAATCCTACATTCTATCAATATTTATTTCTAGGCGGTCACGAAAACCTTAGAGGATTTCGCCAATATCGATTTGCAGGACAGCAGATGCTTTATAATAATTTAGAGGCACGTCTTAAAATAAAGGATGTCAGGAGCTATGTTCTCCCGGGTGAATTTGGACTCATGGGCATGTACGATATTGGTAAGGTATGGGCAAAAGGCTACAATAGTGGTAAGTTTCATCAAGGTGTGGGCGGGGGCATATATTACATCGTCGCAGATGCACTTCCCTTACATTTTGTGATGACAAGATCGGATGAAGGCTGGTACCCTTATTTCAGTACAGGTTTCCGCTTCTAAAATTTTAAATCCATCATTCCGCTCTTCATTGGAACGAACCAAAAAAACAGCATATCAATGGCATTTTTTTTTGCAAATATATTGATCAGAGGAAATTCTGGAAGATCTTAATGTTATATATACATGCCATCCATGATACGGACATCATTGCGCGGATCATCGAACACTTAAGATTGGAGGATGTACAAGGCCCTGCTAGCCTAAAAGCAATTTGCTATAGGTGAATTTAAACTATCAGGATTTCTCTTAAATTTGTCCAGGGAAGGGAAGTTTTTCCAATTGGAAATGCATTTATACAATGCGGCGCCAACTCGAGATTATAATGAAAATTACTTAAAAGGATTACCATGATTACAGATGCCAACTATTTTTATCTAAGCGATTTGCTTGGCACTTTATTTTTTGCAATATCAGGTACCCTTTCAGCAAAACGTAAGGATATTGATATTTTTGGAGCGGCCTTTTTAGGTTTTGTTACCGCCATTGGCGGGGGATCAATGCGGGACATTTTTTTAAATCTGCGCCCAGTCTGGGTAAATGACAGCAATTATCTCATCGCTATTTTCATCGGAATTTTAATTGCCATTATCTTCAATAGACAATTGTATGGTTATTATCGTACATTGACACTTTTTGATGCCATCGGAATTAGCTTTTTTACCATCTTAGGGGTGCAAAAGTCACTGAATTATGAAAGTAATACCTATGCTGCCATTATCTTTGGAATGTTTACTGCCGTATGTGGAGGCATGACACGCGATGTCCTGTTGAATGAAACACCGCTCATCTTTAAGAAAGAAGTATATGCTACAGCCTGTTTAGGTGGTGGTCTCATGTATATTTTATTGGTGCACCTTGATCTTGATGTTTCGTGGGCAGCCTTTATCGGAGCTGCAGTTGTATTTTTTATACGAATGACTGCCGTTAAATATCGTTTATACTTACCTCGCCTGGATTGAGTGGAATCCCTTACCCCGATTAAATTCACTGTCAGAGGTTTTGATGGACTACTTATTAGGTTTCAACAGTAAATTGTAAAGAGGACTGGAACGATCGAACCTTGTGCTTCGAAACTCCAATCGCTAAACAAGGAGAAGAGATAAAAGAAAAAGCGTTAGTACAGACTAACGCTTTTTCTTTTGCTGTGGGAATCGCATTTTATAACCAACGCGGATATTTCCTTTCGAAATGGCATCCAGCCGACTTTTCAACATCGTTTTTTTCAACGTACTCAATTTATCGGTAAACAACTTTCCTTCAATATGATCATATTCGTGCTGAACCACGCGGGCAGCTAAACCAGTGAGATCCATTTCGTGTTCCTCGAAGTTTTCATCCAGGTAATTGATACGGATATTCCGATGACGTAATACATCCTCGTTAATATCTGGGATACTTAAGCATCCTTCTCCGAAGGTCCATTTTTCACCAGACTCTTCTACCATGATCGGGTTGATAAAAACCTTTTTGAACGATTGAAGCATTTCTTTGTTTTCTTCGTCATCTTCTGCAAAAGGAGTTGCATCGATAACGAACATACGTATAGGCAAGCCTACCTGCGGTGCCGCCAAGCCAACACCATGCGCCGCATACATGGTATCGAACATATCATCAATCAATTTCTTTAAATCAGGATAGTCTTCATCTATTTCTTCAGCGACCTTTCTTAATACAGGATCGCCATACGCCACTATCGGAAGTTTCATATGTAAATAATTATTTATATAAGTGCAGATACTCCTAATCGTAGGAGTACACGACACGTCGTTTGTTCTTAAAGGTCATTTCGTACCTATTGAAATTTTGCACAATTAAATTTTGATTCATGTTCGACTAATTTCTGAACCTGATTCGCTCTGCTTTTAAACCAAAGATACGCTATAGCACCATTATACGCTCGCTTACAAAGGTACGGATAATTATTAAAATCGAATATTTCGTGAAGACTTCCACAAAAGTTACTTTTGTTTTATGGATCCATCGTTTATACAGCTGTCAACACAGTTTAAGCTTAGACTTGAGCAAGCGCTTGAAGTCTCATTACAACTCTTTGAAGTTGATGGATTTATACAAATATCCTCCCTTGAATTAACAACAACCATATTATTATACCCTAACAATAAACCTATTAGGAGCCAAACTTCCGAAACTTGTATTCATATTGATGAAGACCTATTAACAACCAAGTTTGAACTCATCGTCAAGCGTATTGTTTCGCGAACTAAAAACAACAAATCTATCTTCGCACGCAAGACTGTGGTGGCACGGATCGATAAAAAGACAAGCTTACAGTTCCTCGTGGAACATCATTTACAGGGTGCTCTGCCAGGTAAATATCGTTATGGACTCTTTGAGAAGGGCGAGCTTGTTGCTGTCGCTATATTCTCTGGGGGGCGCCGCATGATGGACAAGGAGGATGACTATCGTTCTTTCGAGCTGATACGCTTTTGTAACAAAGCGGGATTCAATGTAATCGGTGGGTTAAGCAAATTGATCAAAGCTTTCTGCAAAGATTTTTCACCTGGAGATATTATGACCTTCACCGATCGCGATTGGAGCCAGCACTCCTCTTTGGAAAAAATCGGCTTTGTTGTGAAAGAAATAACAGCTCCGATCAACTTTTGGGTAGCAGACACAAAAAGACATGTTTATCGTAATAAAGAAGAGTTAAATGCATTAATTAAACAATATCCGCATGGCCTTCCAAAGGAAAATATGGGTAGCATCAAGATGATTTTATACCTAAAATAAGCTAAATTGTGTATATTGTACACTGTAAGGGTTTGAAAAATAAATAATCAAAAAATAATAACGTTATGAAGAGAAAACTTCGCATGGGTATGGTTGGAGGCGGTAATGATGCCTTTATCGGAGCTGTACACCGTATTGCCGCTTTTATGGATGGCAAGATTGAGTTAGTTTGTGGTGCTTTTAGTATCGATCCACAAATTTCAAAACAATCTGGAGAAGACCTATTTGTAGCACCTGAGCGTGTCTATTTAAACTATGAAGAGATGATCGAGAAAGAATCTTTGCTTCCTGAAGGAGAGCGCATGGATTTTGTAACGATCGTAACACCTAACTTTCTGCATTTCGCTCCAGCTAAATTAGCCATGGAAAAAGGCTTTGATGTCGTGGTTGAAAAACCAATGACTGTATCTGTTGAAGAGGCAAAAGAATTACAAGAAACTGTAGAGCGTACAGGCCGCACACTGTGTCTTACACATACTTATTCTGGCTATCCGATGGTTAAACAAGCAAAAGCGATGGTCAAGGAAGGTCACTTCGGAAAGATCAGAAAAATTGTTGTTGAGTACCCTCAAGGTTGGTTAAGCCGGTTAACAGAACGAGAAGGCAATGCTGGGGCCGCCTGGCGTGCAGATCCAAAACGTTCTGGTAAATCTTTGGTTATGGGTGATATTGGTACACATGCTGCACATTTAGCAGAATATGTATCTGGTTTAAAAATCGAAGAATTATGTGCAGATCTAACAACATTCGTTGAAGGCCGTCTATTGGATGACGATGGTTCGGTACTTTTACGTTTTGAAAATGGAGCAAAAGGTGTATTAATGGCCTCCCAAATTTCAGCAGGTGAAGAAAATGCTGTTCGCATCCGTATCTATGGTGAAAAAGGTGGATTGGAATGGGCTAACGAGGATCCTAACAATTTAATCATTAAAATGCTTGATCAACCGCGTCAGCTTTATCGTACAGGAAATGCTTATGGTGCTCCCTATACCTTAAGCTCATTTGCAACACACAACACCCGTGTCCCGGCTGGTCACCCAGAAGGTTTATTGGAATCATTTGCGAATATCTATCGTAATTTTGCTGCAACTGTGACTGCAATACGTGAAGGAAAAACTCCTACTGCAGAACAACAAGATTTTCCAACAGTATATGATGGCGTAAGAGGTATGGCTTTTATCGATACTGTCGTAAAAAATAACGAAGGAACAGAAAAATGGACTAAATTTGTTCTGTGATAGACAGATTAAATCCTATACTTTCTCTTTTGGAGCAGCAGGCTGTTTCAAAGGAGAAAGTTATCGTTATTTTAGGCCCAACTGCCTCCGGTAAAACCAAATTGGCGGTACAACTGGCCCAGCATATCGGCGCTGAAATCATCAGCGCAGACTCCCGCCAGATTTATCGGAGAATGGATATCGGCACGGGAAAAGACCTATCCGAATATCAAAACATTCCCTACCATCTTATTGATATTCTCGAACCGGGAGAACGCTATCATCTCGGAAACTTTATCGAGGACTTTCACCATGCGCAACAATCTATTTTAGAAAAAGGAAATCATACAATTCTTTGTGGTGGTACAGGCCTATATATTCAAAGTGTTATCCAACAAAACCCATACGCTTTGATCCCATCGATAGCAGGCCTAAAGGAGTCATTGCTTGAGTACTCAGAAGCTGAATTGCTAAAACGTCTCCAGGAATATATACTACCGGCAGATTTCCAAATCGATTTTTCTACTAAAAAGCGAATCATCCGAGCGATAGAAATATTGTCTTTTTTAAAGATAAATCCAAATCATCTCGCTCAGCAACGGATGGTTGACAGTATAGTGATCGGATTAAATCCGCCAGTGGAATCCAGACGTTCGCACATTAGCCAAAGGTTAAAACAACGTTTAAAAGAAGGTTTTTTAGAAGAAGTTGGAAAACTTCTGAGTGAAGGTATCACGCACGAGCAGCTTCAATATTATGGACTGGAATATAAATATGGCTCACTCCACCTTCTTGGACAGCTCGATTATCCAGCTTTCGTTACTAAATTAGAAACTGAAATACACCGCTACGCTAAACGGCAAATGACTTATTTCCGAAAAATGGAAAAGGACGGCATATTTATCCACTGGGTTTAAACAATAAACGGAATAAAAACAAAAAAGGGCTAGTATTCCTACTAACCCTTTTCGTTAATCTCTTTCTATTATAACTTGATTTCTTCATCCTTCGCATTGAAGAAATGGAATTCAGTTAGATAATATGACGTCATTGGATTTACTTTAATCCATTTTCCGTACTTGATGAACCATTTCATTCTTTTCGAAATCAAACCAGACTTAATGTAGGCGTCTATATAAGGGTGAACACATAAGGTCACCTTTTTTTCGTTTTGTTCTTGAAGAATAAATTTCAAATTACTTTCAATATCATCCATCACGACAATACTTGATCGGATCTCACCTGTACCATCACAAGCCGGACATTTTTCGTTTGTGACAATATTCATTTCAGGTCTGACGCGCTGACGTGTAATTTGCACCAATCCAAATTTACTTGGTGGTAAAATCGTATGTCTTGCTCTATCCGATGCCATACATTCTTTTAAGAATGTATACAGCTCTTTTCGATGATTGGGTTTATGCATATCGATAAAATCGATGACTACAATTCCACCCATATCACGCAAACGCAGCTGTCGCGCAATTTCTTTTGCTGCTTCCATGTTGACCAGCAATGCATTGTCTTCCTGATTCTCCTTATTCGCAGAGCGGTTACCACTGTTGACATCAATAACATGTAAGGCTTCGGTATGCTCAATAACGAGATACGCACCACCTGGTAATGTTACCGTTTTGCCAAAAGCTGCCTTGATTTGCTTTTCAACTCCAAAATGATCAAAAATTGGCTCTTTATGTTTATAAAGCTTGACAATTTTCTCCAAATCTGGAGATATATCGTGTATATATGATTTTGTTTCTTCGAAGATCGAAGGATCATTAACATAAATATGCGAAAACTCGTCGGTCAAAATATCCCGTAGAATAGTGGATGCACGATCCATTTCTCCAAGAACCTTTTGCGGCGGTTCAGCATTACGAAGACGTTTGGTAAATAGCTCCCATTTTGAGATCAGGTCCAATAAGTCACGTTGTAGTTCTTCGACCCCCTTACCTTCAGAGACTGTACGGATAATCACGCCAAAATTTGCAGGCTTAATTCCTTCGACAATCTTCTTGAGACGGTTGCGTTCGTTACTACCTTTGATACGCTTGGAAATGGAAACAGTACTTGAGAAAGGTACCAGAACGACAAAACGACCTGCTATTGAAAGGTCTGAACTCAGACGCGGTCCTTTTGTTGAAATGGGTTCTTTGGCGATTTGTACTGGCACGAGCATATTTTTGCTCAAGACATCAGAGATCTTACCAGCTTTATCGATATCCTTTTCAAGTTTTAAACTATTGAGCAGTTTCTCTTGATAACTGCCATTCTTGACTATACGGGTAAGCTTTAGCAAAGATTGAACTTGCGGACCCAAATCTAAATAATGTAGAAAAGCATCCTTTTCGTAGCCCACATCTACGAATGCTGCATTAAGCCCTGGCATAATTCGCTTAATCCGTCCGAGATAGATATCTCCAACGGCGAAGTTATTATTTGCGGGCTCGCGGTTAAGTTCAACAAGCTGCTTATCTTGAAGTAAAGCAATAGTTACCCCTTTATCAGGAGTTGAATCGATAATTAATTCCTTTACCAAAAGCTACTCATTTTTGATACCTATGCAATATCCTATCGCAATCTTTGGTATCCGATTAAACATTTAAAGAACGTTGTTACGAAAAAAACAATCTACATACCCTTCACAGACATGTAGATCGTTTCGTAAAGCTATCTCAGCAAAATGGGCCAAGATGTTTAAAAGCTCATCACAAGACTATTTTTTCTTGTGTCTATTTTTTCTTAAACGTTTTTTACGTTTGTGAGTAGCCATCTTGTGTCTTTTTCTTTTTTTTCCGCTTGGCATAGCTAAATTTTTTAATGATTATAAAATAATAAATTAATTACTTGCTCAATTCAGCAATCTTTCGATCAATGAATTGTGATAGGGAAGGATCGGCTGCCAGTTCCTTACTTTTTTGAAAAGCAGTCACAGCTTCCTTTTTCATCCCAATATTTTCGTAGCCCGTGGCTAAGTAAAAGTATGACTCAGCATCGGGTTTTTGATCGATAACGGTCTTAAAACGCTCGATGGCTTTGTCAAACTGACGGGACTGTAATGAAAACAATCCCAAAGTTTTATTTGCCTCTAAATTTTTAGGATCTGCAGCAACGACTTCCCGCAATAAGGCAATACCTGCCATGGGATTATTCGTTCCTGATACCATTGCGGCACCTAATCCTGTTTTTGCGTCCAAACTACTTGTATTCGCTTTTAACGCCGCCTCATAGGCATGAATAGCATTTTGATTCAACGCCTGCGCTAAAGTAGAATCTTGCAAATTTGTATAAGCAGCACGATACGCGTTACCTGCTTTCAACCAATACTCAAATTTGGGTGAAACCTTTGCCATTTCCTCATAGACGAAAGCCTGAGGGGCTGGTTTAGCGACATCATCCCACTTATCTGCCAACTGTTGCAACAGCTTTATCTTATCCTCTCCAGAAGCTTTTGCAACTTGGCCCTCAATATCGGAAATTTCTTTGACTAAACTAGCATCTAAACCTTGTTTTGTCATCGAAGATATATTTTCCAAATTTATTTCATTGGAAGGCTTCGATCCAGATGCTGCAGCAGTTTGTTTTTCTTTGTTCACCAAACCTTTAATAGGCTGCGCCAAAAGCACAGCAACCAAGGCTACTACTGATCCTATTACTATTATCTGTTTGGTTTTTGCCATGTTAATCTATTTTAAAGATTATTTATTGCCATTCTTTACTTTCTCTACGAAAATTTTAGCTGGCTTGAAACTAGGAACAAAGTGTTCAGGGATAATGATTGCTGTATTTTTTGAAATGTTTCTTGCAGTCTTCTCAGCTCTTTTTTTGACTACGAAGCTCCCAAAACCTCTTACATATACATTTTCTCCTCCGATCATTGCGTTTTTGACAACTTTAAAGAACGCCTCTACGGTTTCTTGAACATCTACCTTCTCTAAGCCAGTTTTGGTAGAGATCTCTGCAATAATTTCTGCTTTAGTCATATCTATTTTACTGTAATTATTTATTTTTCAACCCTTAAGCCAACTAATGTTTGGGGATGCAAAAGTATTGTTTTAAAATGAGTAATGGAAATTATTTAAATACTTTTTTGATAAATAAGCTTCCAAAAGCCAAACATTTACAATCATTTAACGAGATCCTAGTTTTATCCAACCATTAAAATAAAGTTCAAAAATAAAAACAATTATCTAATTTACAAGATGTTGACTCATTAGTTGCGCGATAAAAATCAATATATGCCAATAGCATGACTTAACCGATCCAAATCCGCTTCGCTATGATGTGCATTCACCACAATACGGTTCAATAGCGGGTCTGTAGCAAGCGGATAGGGAAAGCTCGAAACCAATATACCTGACGCCATCAGTCTTTCATAAAGGTTGATGTCTGTTGATGAAAAGACAGGAAAATTAGGCACAGCATTTAATCTGGACATTATACGTGCTTTGAAATAACTGCTGTTGTACTGCAGTTTTTTGAATTGCTGTAAATAGATCTCCTCTCCATGTACAAATGCATATAAGCTCGCAGGCGAACTCGGAGATGCACCGGTATAAAAATTGGATTTTTTTAGCTTTTGGATCCGCTGCTCATCTGCCAGAATCAAACCCGCATCTGTTGCCAGCCCTTTCGCTAATGAAGCCACGACAATCAGTTCAATATTAGCCAAATTAAAACGGCTCTTATCGAACGAAATACTATTTTTTCGCATAACACCAATTCCATGAGAATCGTCCAGCAGCAACAAAACCCGCTTGCTTGGATTAATCTGTGCAAAGACAGTAAAGTCATAAATCTCCGGCTTCATATTATCGAGACTGTTGCTGACAATAATAAAGGATTTTTGAACCGATTGGTTAATATATGCAACAGTTGAATTGGCCCAGTCAATAAAACTTCCCGCTACGACAGGTTTTTCGTCTAGCCACAACGAGGGGTGACAGGAGGGGGCATACAGCAATTCTCCTTCGCCGGCCAATGTCTTAATCAAAAATTGAGTAGCTAGATATCCACTGGAAAGCAATAAACTCGCTTCAAAATCAAAACGCCTCGCCGCATATCTTTCCGCTTGGTCATAGATCGCCTGTTGCACATTATTATTTCGCGAAGTCCCGTTATTTATGCCATAGCGTTGTATACCTTCTATAAAAATAGATGCATACGTGTGATCAGTTGCCAAACCTAAATACGAGGTTCCTCCAAAAAAAAGATATTCTTTGTCATCGACTGTAATAAGCCGGCCTGTTGGTTGTTCTAAACGCGTAAAATTATTCATGTTGGTGTTACCGATTCTTTTGCCCTGCGCATCGGGACTTGCTATATATTGTGGATGAATCGAAAAAAACTGTAATATTTTCGAAAGCCAGTTTAAATGATTGCTCGTTAAATGATTGCTCGTAGCTATTTTCCAGTTAGCCAATCACTTGGGAATGTTTCACTATTGGTACATCATAGCCGTCAAGAATTTTAACACAGTCAACATTCGCACAGCATACTAACAGTCATTTAAAATAGTTATTCGCTTTTTCTTGACTTAAATTACAGCGCACACTTCTGTTATCAAACCGTATTTTTCGGCATCAATTTACAGCATAAAATTGGGATACCTCAATTCATCACGATATTTTGACATTCCATCCACTCTTTTTAGCAGTAAATGGTACTATCAGCCATATTTGAGCAAAATATAAAGAAAATGAAGCTGTTATTAACCTTACTATTTATTTCCATTAACATCCTATTTGCACAGTCTATTCTAAAAGGAAAAGTAGTCGGCAAAAATGGTAAACCTATTTATTTGGCCAATATTTATATCGATGGTAGCTATGATGGCGGCACCACAGATTCACTTGGCAACTTTGCTTTTGAAACGAATGAGCAAGGAGTTAAAATCATCAAAGCCTCCGTAGTTGGCTTTCCCCTATACAGCAAGTCTATCCAACTGCCACAAAAAGAATTTCTGACTATACAAATGCTAGAAAGCGAAAATCGTTTACAAGAAGTCACCATTCAAGCAGGTATTCTGCAAGCAAATAGTTCCGGTAAAAACACCGTAATGAGCCCTTTAGATATCGTTACTACCGCAGGAAGTATGGGCAATATCATCAGCGCGCTGGCCACATTGCCTGGAGCACAGGTCGGAGGAGAAAATGGGCGTCTTATGGTCCACGGTGGAGATGCTTCCGAAACACAGACTTACATTAATGGTATCAGAGTCGCCCAACCTTATACCGCAACGCCTAATGAAATTCCTGTCAGGGGCAGGTTTTCGCCCATTTTGTTTAAGGGCGTGAATTTTTCTACTGGGGGCTATTCTGCAGAATTTGGAAATGCACTGTCGAGCATTCTAGCCCTGAATACCGAAAACACGATAGAACAACCCAAAACAGAACTTTCGCTATCTTCCGTTGGATTAGGTTTAGGGCATACTTTACAATGGGGCAAAAATTCGCTAACCTTCAACAGCAATTATACAAACCTAAGCCCCTATTCAAAAATTATTACACCAGATATTAACTGGACGAAGCCCTATGAAAATGCCGCTGGAGAAATGATTTATCGCCATCAATTTAAAGAAGGCTTTCTAAATATTTATGGGGCTTACACTTTCGAAAATATGGGGCTTTACCAAGCAGACATCAATTACCCAAACCCTGTCCCGGTGAAAAAGAAATCCAACAACGCCTATACCAATATCAGCTACCGCCAGAATTTAGGAAACCGCTGGACGCTCGAATCGGGCATAGGCCTAGGCTATCTGACGGATAAGGTTCATTACGGAGAGGTCTACCTACCTAATGATGAAAAGAGTCTTCACTTAAAAGCAACACTAAGTAAAATCTGGAACAACAAGATTAAAAGCATTGGGGGAATAGAATACTTTGACACGAATTATCAAGAAGAATACCACCGGCAAGACCTTGACTATATGTATGGATTCCAGAGCAAAATGACTGCTCTATATACTGAAACGACCTTTGGTTTCTTACCAAACTTGATTGGGAAGATCGGCCTGCGAGAAACCTCTTCCAATTTGCAAAACAAGAAAACGTTAGAACCGAGGGCCTCGCTGGGCTACGCGTTAAATAAATATACCCAGCTCTCTGTTGCTTTCGGGAACTTCCATCAGCAGGCACCTACACCAGTATTAAAATATGCTCCTCAGCTCGACTGGTTAGCGGCCAAACATTATATCGCAAATTATTTCTATGCGCGTGGAGGACATCTACTTCGTTTAGAGGCATACCGCAAAACTTATAACAACTTGGTTAAATACAATAGTGTAACACCTCAATATAATAGCCAATATGACAATAATGGAAGCGGAGATGTCAAAGGCTTTGACCTATTTTACAAAAACAGCAGCAGTGTAAAAAACCTACAGTACTGGATATCCTATTCCTACACAGACAGCAAGAGAAATGAAGCGAACTATCCATCTACTGTTACTCCGCCTTATGTTTATAAACATAGTTTTAATATCGTTGGAAAATATTGGTTTTCAAGCCTTCGTTCACAACTCAGTTTGACTAACGCTTACGTATCGGGCAGAAATTATAATGATCCTAACCAAAGCTCCTTTATGGATGGCCACATCAGGGGTTATAATAATCTATCCATGAGCTGGTCTTTTCTCTATAGCCAACAAAAAATTATCCATTTCTCCGTCAGTAACGTTCTCGGCGCTTCACCGATCTACGGTTATCAGTACGCAGATCAACCAAATGCACAGGGAATTTATAACCGTAGACCGATTGTCCCTACAGCCAAACGATTTGTTTTTCTTGGGTATTTCTGGACGATCAGTAAAAACGACAAAGACAATCAACTGGACAATCTATAGGAAGCAACAGCTCATCAGGGAAATACGTCGGTTCATCCAAATTTGTTTTTAATTGAGAGCAACGATACGCAACTTCACCCCTGTAAACTCGAAAAGACAATAACAAAAAAATACTTACTACTAAACTAAAAATTATGAAATCGATTATTATCGCCATTATCTGTTTAATAAGCAGTACAACATTTGCACAGAGCAATTTTGAAAAAAGTATGGGCCAGGCCATGGGTTTATGGCAGTCAGGAGAGACAAAAAAGGCGGCAGCTCTTCTCGAACGTATTTCACAGGTAGAAAAAAACAACTGGATACCAGCGTATTATCAAGCAATGGTGTTCACAACTGCTTCCTTTAAAGAGAAAAATAAAGAAACACAAGCGAAATATATACAATCTGCGGAAGATATTTTGAACAGCACTGCACAAGACAATAATCCTGAATGGCTTATTTTACGGGCAATGAACAAGACAGCATTAATGATAACCGATCCCATGACAAAAGGTAAGGAACTGTCGCCTATCATCATAGGCCTTTATAAGAAAGCACTTGCATTAGCCCCCAATAATCCACGAGCAGTATTGGGCCTCGCAGAATTCCAAATGAACGCAAAAAAATATTTCAATCAAGATACCCGTAAAAAATGTGAGGATGTCAAGAAAGCACTATCTTTATTCAATGAACAAAAAGTCTCCATTCCCTTTGCGCCATCATGGGGCAAAGATCGGGCAGAACAACTGTTAAAAGAATGCAATTAATACTTTGTGAAAAAAGCACCGTTTAAAGCAATTATACAAGCGTTATTGGCAAGCTTCGTCGTAAGCACTTATTTTGTGGTTATGACCAAGCTTGACCATAACGATGTCCCTTGGACATCCATTATTTTTCACCCTAATATGGCCAGAGGTCTTTTATACGGATTTTTTCTTTTCCTAGGCCATAACTATCTGTCGAAATGGGTAGGGAATAAATACCCTAACAGTAAAGATTTTGGGAAAAAGATGCTTATCTTCTATAGTGTCAGTTTCTTCTTGACCATAGTAGTCGTTTTTATTGTGAATGCTTTTTTCTCCGGCCTATTCTACCCGGGCGTTACTAAAAGCTTCGCTCAGCGCTTTCACCATTTCACTCATCAGCAGCGTGTTGCATACTACTTTCAAACGGCGATGATATCATGGTGCATTTCAATGATTTTCTTTGGTCTCTACTTTTATAAAAGGTTCAAAGACTATCAAATCAAGGAATCTCAACAAGAAAAGGAACTAATAGCAGCACAATTTGAATCGCTCAAGAATCAACTCGATCCGCATTTTCTGTTCAACAGTCTGAATGTATTAAATGGTTTAATTGAGGAGAGTCCCAAAAAGGCCAGCATGTTTACCACTGATCTTTCTAAAATCTATCGCTATGTTTTGGAGCATAAAGATAAAAGTTTCGTCTCACTGCAGGATGAGCTCACTTTTTCAACAGCCTATCTGAATCTGTTAAGTCTTCGATTCGAAGCGGGAATTCAGATCGATTTAGAGATCAATGATGAGCAGCGTAAGGGATTTATTCTACCTCTTTCACTTCAACTACTGATCGAAAACGTGATCAAACACAATGTTATTTCACTTAGAAAACCTCTTTTATTAAAGATTTATCGAAAAAATGATTACCTCTATGTTGATAATAATCTTCAAAAGAAGAAGGTGCTCCATGGCCACTCGGGAATTGGCCTAAAAAATATTCAGGAGCGGTATGCAATACTCTCCGATTTACCCGTGTATATTGAGGAAAGTGATATCCTGTTTTCAGTTGGGCTACCGATTATCAAAGAAATTGCGCCCCGCCCCCAAACTCTTGCGCTGTAACGGGCACTAAATTAAAAACACAAGGATCCGACGACAAATAAGCACCCTATACAAGCCATGAAAATATTAATCATAGAAGACGAACTTCCATCAGCGAGACTACTCCAAAGAAAATTGGAGAACATGGGTTACACAGTATCTGCGGTACTGCAAACTGTCGAGGAATCTGTAGAATGGTTTATGTCAAATACTGAACCTGATCTACTTTTTTTGGATGTCCAACTGGCTGATGGGATTTCATTTGATATTCTCGAACAGGTTAAGCCAAGTGCGGCTATTATTTTTACCACTGCATACGATGAATATATGTTACGTGCGTTTAAACAAAACAGCATTGATTACTTACTTAAGCCGATTGATGATGAAGAATTGAAAAATGCAGTTGAAAAATTCCTTCATTTTAGGCGACCCAATACCCATTTCGACCTAACATCGTTAGAAACTTTGTTTAGCAACGCTTTACCAACCTACAAGGAACGCTTTACAATAAAACTTGGCCAAAACATAAAACTAGTGACAACCCAGAATATTGAATGTATTTATAGTGAGAACAAAGGCACTTATCTTTATACAAATGAAAATGAAAATTATCTTTTGGATCAGACATTGGACGGTTTGGTACCGCAATTGTCCCCTAAAGATTTTTTCAGGATCAACAGAAGCACTATCGTTCAATTTGACGCCATCAAAAGTATTGCTGTACATTCCAATGCCCGGTTGAAAATATACCTTAAGCACTATACATCGGATGAGCTCATTGTTTCACGGGAAAGAGTCACCGCATTCAAGAAGTGGCTTGACAACTAGTCCAAAAGAGATTAAAAACACTGTAGCACAAGAAATTAAAAAAAAGAAACAGACCATAATCAAAAATGATCTTGGCAAACTAGGATTTTGGAGTATTTAATTAGGCTAATGAGACACAAAGAAAATCAAACTACATATTGATTCGATAATTTAGCGGAATACTGAATCGTAGAGATACTGCGAATCCCTTTATAGGATTATAATCTTTTTTGTCGTTGATTGAAAATCCATATCCCAAGTCAATATCCAATAAAGTCGCTAAGCTCAACCCAACTTTCGGTGTTATAGTATAAGGACTAAGTTCTGTACGAAAAAACGGAGTCAGAACATATGTTTGAGGATAATAAGTTACCGCAGCCTCAGGGATGATGGCAAATTTCTTTTGAGTCCAGGTAAAGTTGGCTGTAGCATCGGCTCGCAAAATATGATCACCAACAACGGGAAAAGCAAAATAAGCGCCACTTTTTACTATACTTCCCTTTTGAAATTGGTAGCTCAAGGTAGGGCCGATTAAGTAATCTTGTGCTCTAACACGTCCAATAAGTGCCAATAAGATAAATACAACGAGAAAAAGATAGGAAATCTTACTTTGCATGCTTCTATTAATAAATATGAAAATTAAGCGGAATATTGACACCGACCGACACAGTAAACCCTTCAATTGGCTTAAAGTTTTTCTTCGTGTTATAGTCAAATCCATAACCTATACCGAGATCGACAATAGAAAAGAGACTAGCTCCGACTTTAGGTGTTATTGTGTAAGGTGTGAGTTCAGCTTTCACAAAAGGGAACAGAACAAAATCATTTAGGTAATAGGTGAACCCCAACTCTGGAATGACAGTTGTTTTACCTCCCATCCAGCTGAAATTAGCGCCGGCATCAATTTTCATATATTGAAAATCATTAGGGGCAAACAATCCCCAGCCTGAAACTTTCAGAAAATTACCACTTTGATACTGATAACCTACGGAAGGTCCCCAAATCCATTTATTATGCTCTTTCCATGGTTGCTCTTGTGCCATGGAAGACATAGTAAACATAAAAATGATTGTAAATAATGATAATATTCTTAATTTCATCCAGCTAAATTACAAACTATAATCTAATTTTATGAATACAACAGGTACAGGTTAGAATAGTTTTAGTGAACAGAAAAATAATACAATCTAAGTATTCCGATCACTAAAAGTAGGGCTTAGCTGTTTTCTACTGTGGTAATATGCTAATTCTAATAAACTGTGCTTTTTCATTTAAAGCACCCTCATCCCCCCAATAGCCATTGATATGGTTAGCAGCGGTATAGATGCAACAATCGTTCCCCCAGAATATCAGTTCCTCCTTCCAAGTTGGCATCCACTCCTTAAACCTGACAAAAAGCATTGGTGAAACCTTCCCTTGTTTCACGTGGAAGAGCTGTAAGTCTCCCGTGGATTCATAAGGATCAGCCAGCAGAGTCATTAGGTAATTTTTATCCGATGAAAAGAAGGGGGAGGCACCACAC
Source organism: Sphingobacterium sp. UBA5996 (assembly GCF_002429765.1). NCBI lineage: Bacteria > Pseudomonadati > Bacteroidota > Sphingobacteriia > Sphingobacteriales > Sphingobacteriaceae > Sphingobacterium > Sphingobacterium sp. UBA5996. The sequence goes on along the minus strand of NZ_DJAS01000018.1, from coordinate 90,330 downwards.
TCCACAATTAAATGACCGTCTTGTTTGTCAAAAAGGCGTACATCAGAACTTTCCCAATAATTCCCTTCCACTGCATAAGCATTTAGAAAATCATAATGCCCTTTGTACGAATAGCGCTCTTCTAATTCACTATCGATACCCTTATCCGTAAATATTAGTTTTTCCCCATTTTTCAAAGGCAGCTCCAATACCTTCCCATTTTTAGGATAAGACATGGTATCCTTTATCAAGTAGTCTTTCGAAGTTTTACGAGCTGCAGAAAATGTTTGCTCATCGATCAATTCTACCCGGAGATATTTATCTAAAGAATGTCCCTTTTCATAATAGGTTTCTCGACCATTTATCGTAATAGAAATGATTAAGTTTAAATCTTTTGGTGATATTGTAATTTGATCTTGTTTTCCCAGCTTCGACTTTGCGACATATACCTTTTCCCATCTCGTTACATCACCCATCTCACCTTGTGCTCCTTTATAATCCCGTTGAATGCGATCCATGACGGCACCCCAATCCCCTTCTTCAGCAATAACATCGAGTTTGGTACCATAGGGATATTTCCCCAATACCGGCGCAGACTGATCAGGCCCCTGACGAAGTTCAACGCCTGACCGATCAACCACATAGCTGTTTTTTAAAACCTTCGTCTTTTCATAATCAATTGGCAAAGGAGGGAATTGCGTAGGGGTGATCGTATCCTTTACAGCTACTATTTTAACTATAGATGAATCTTTTGCACCTGTGCCTTTATCCTTTGTGTTGCGATCACAACTCAATGTTCCAATGGCTAAAGCTGATCCGATCAAGAGCAATAGTGGTAAAAATAACAGTCTATTCATAAACATCAAGTTAGCCAATCTTATGCCAAAAAAAATACTGGTTTTCAGGGATTATCTAAGAGTTAGCGATCACCAAAGCATCTATTTTAGCCATAAACTATTGCTCATATGATCTTCAAGAGAGTCATTTTGCAACAACACATGTACAGCCACAAACGCCCTTTGAAATAAGATATCCCATTAACTGTTCAGCCATAAATTTCTCAATTTGACCTGTAGACCAGCATTCGTTTTCCGCGCATGCAAGATCGTCCATACAATCGCCATAAAGACAGTAAAAAAACGAAATAAATTGCTCCATACATTTCCAGCGGAATTGTCAGCAACATCAAAGATCATCCAGGCTAAATTCATAAAAATATGAAGTGCGATCGGGATCCATAGATTAAACTTCCATTCGACATACAACCACGAAAACAGGATCGCGCCGAAGAACGTTACGCTAAATATCAAAACCAATTCAACCAAGTCCTGACTCTGATAAAGGTGTAGTAAGGCAAATAGGAATGACGTTGCAAAAATGGATGGAATGAAGCCTAGTCGGGTATAGCGAAAAACTAAACCAAAAAAATAGGCACGAAAGATTATCTCTTCAAAGAATCCTGAAGATACACTATTTATTAATAGCGTGTTTGGATCTATTTTACGATTTATGGTAAAAACACAGGCGTAACCCAAGAACATCGGCAAAGTTGTTATCACCCCAAAAGAAATCCCTTGTAGAAAAGAACCATTTAACCCGAATTTTGTAAAGAATTTATCTGACTCTCTTGGCTTAAGTAGCATTGCTCCCAAAAATAGTGGCAAAAGGCTTATAGAATAAGCGCACACGTGCCCTAAAAACCGACTAGGAATATAGTTAATTAGAGTAGATTGCAGTGCGGAAAAGAACGAATAATCAAGAATAAAATATATTCCGAAAAAAAGAAATAGTAAGAGCAGGTTTAAATTTTTAGTTTTCATCTTTTTTTTAAGTGAAATTATGCTCCACTTTAGGAATACACAAAATTATGTGGTATACGTCAAGTTTTAGGGATGATTGACAACAGCGTAACTGGCCGTTGGTTATAAATAGGGTCGAACGGATTCAATTGCAGACCTTGAAACGATGGCGAAATCTTCAATATCTGCAAAACGCAACAAAAAACCTTGTGCATTTCTTTCCTTTACCAATACCTTTTCAAAGTTGACTAGATATGATCGGTGACACCGGTGGATAGCCCCCGTATGTAGAAGCTGAGACAAGTGCGTTAATGTTATTCGTATCATTTGCTTCTTCAGTGTATCATCTTTTCTGAAATAGATCATGCAATAATTGTCCATCGATTTTGCGAAAATAAAATCATCCGGCCGTAATGTTAATGTTTGGCTTCCATTTGGAATTCTGACTAATGTCAAAAAATGACAATCATTACCTTGATTTGATATCGCATCTGAGTTTATCGGAATTACAACATTAAGCGGATTATTTTGTACATCATGTGGACTATACCTGTTTATTCGAAGCAAAAAATAAATCGTTCCAATTGGACTATAGAGTGACAGTGTATAAAATCCAATATAAGGGAGGTTGCCCCACTGTAGAGGCACACCATTAATAATCCAACCATGATAGATGAAATTAAAAAAACTTGTCACTAGTAGTACAAGGGTAATGCGGAACAACTCCATAGCAATCGTTTCGATTTTTGTACGTAAGACAAGAGAAACTAGTATATATGCTGCAGATAATATTGCCCCATATCCGGATAACAAAACAAATTTATGGATATGATCAAAATTGTACGTTCCAAATGGTTGAAAAACGATCAGGAAGAGATAGGCTGATAAACCGAGCAAGAAAGACAAGGTGAACAGTTCTTTATTAGTACTGATCTTAGGAATTACACCACTTAAATAACTTCGAATGATTTTTTTATACATCATAATGGAATAAAATTAACTCTTTTCAAATGATTGCTAGCATTATTGACTCCTATTTACCTAAAAAGAGGAGTCGAGAGAAAATTTGTGCCGAAACATCTAAAATATATTAAATTTATAGTTTAACTTAGAAGATACTTTTCGAGCTGACATCAGTTCGTTGAAATCAAAATTTATTTGTCATATTATATATCACCGTAATTCTTCATACTATGCGTCTAGGTCAACTACTAACTCTATTTCTTTGTATAGTTTTTCTACAGGCTATCCAAGGTCAGGAGAAGCAGGTTTTAATAGAAAATGTCAAACTGATTGACTTTACGAGTCAAATGCTAACCTCTCCAAGGTATGTTTTAATAGAAGGCAGCACCATTCAGCACATAAGCGCGTCTCCAATTAAGGCGAAAGATAAGGATGTCATTCGAATTGACGGTAAAGGCAAAACCCTCATGCCGGGTTTGATTGACGCCCATGTACATTTGGTATTTGGCGCTTTGACAATGCCACAGATGATGACAAATGACTTATCGGAAGAATTTTTGTTCAATACAGTAGGCAGTTCGGCTCAACAGATGTTAATGCGTGGTTTTACAAGTGTACGAGATGTCGGTGGTCCAATATTCCCATTAAAAGCTGCCATTGATAAGGGCAAACTTTTGGGACCTAGGATATGGCCATCTGGGGCTACGATAAGCCAGACGGCAGGGCATGGGGACTTTCGTACTCCTGAGGAAAAATCACGCCGCTTTTTTGGAGTAGTCTCTCGTGCAGAACGATATGGTGCCACATTTATCGCCGACGGGCGTGCCGAGGTATTGACTGCAGTGAGAGAAAATTTGAGATTTGGAGCGAGTCAAATTAAACTCATGGCAGGCGGGGGCACTTCTTCTGCATACGATCCAGTAGATGTAACCCAATATACTCTTGACGAGATGAAGGCGGCAGTGGAAGCGGCAGAAGATTGGGGAACTTATGTCACCGTACATGCTTATACACCAAGAGCGATTCAAAGAGCGATCGAAGCTGGCGTAAGATGTATCGAACATGGACAATTGCTTGACGAAGAAACGTTGCAGCTAATCGCAAAAAACAATATATGGCTAAGTTTACAAAATCTTGTGGAAGATACGCCGGATATGGATCCGCAACGAAGAATTAAGCGTAAGCCTGTCATAGAAGGTCAGGAAAAAGTGTGGCCTATGGCTAAAAAATATGGCGTAAAACTAGCTTGGGGTACAGATTTCCTTTTTGAACCTGATCTGAATAAATTGCAGAATGCTTTTATATTGCGACTTCAAAAGTGGTTTACAAATGTCGAAATCATTAAAATGGTTACACACGATAATGGTGAACTTCTACAGCTTTCAGGATTAAGAAGTCCATATCCGGGCAAACTAGGAAGTGTTGAGGAAGGCGCGCTGGCAGATCTCATCCTTGTTGATGGTGACCCGCTCAAGGATCTAAAATTGTTGGCAGATCCAGATAAAAACTTTTTGGTAATTATAAAAGATGGTCAGATTTATAAAAATACCCTGCAGAAACATTAATGCTGTGAGGTGGACATTATGATGTCAAAAATATAATTTAATAAGACAATAAAATATTTTCGATGAAATCGGTTAAAATAGGTAATTTTTGCCTATATAGATGAAAAAAATCAAATAATTCCATCATTGAAAAGTACAGATAATTTCTTTAAGATATAAATTATTTGAAGAATAAACAGCTTTGCATTTAATTGATTAGATTTGCGTTTAAACGATAAATCAAGCATTCGGTGGCATTATTATTCAACGAAGGACGTCCAGTAGTAAGACTAAGAGCATTTCGGGCTATCGACGATCCCCAAACCTGTGAACGTTTCATAGAAGGACACGCGCATGTATTAACGGCAATAGGCGTGAAGAAGGTGACTTCCTCCAAAAATGACTGGATGTATAATCCGGCATCATTCGTGCTGATCGTAGAATCCCTTGATGGCGACAAAGTCTATGGAGGAGTACGCATACACGTATCTGGTGGTAGCGAACCTCTTCCGATTGAACAAGCAACCGGATCGATGGATGCTAAAATTTTAGACCTTGTTTATGAGTACGCGCAAAAGGGAACAGGTGAAGGCTGTGGGCTATGGAACTCGCGAGAGATTGCTGGATATGGCATTGGCAGCATATTTTTAACACGGGCTGGCGCTGCAATCAGTACACAGGTCGGCATTAAATCGCTATTTGCTTTATGCGCTCCTTATACAGTAAAATTAGCAGAAAGTGTTGGCTACCGGATCGACACCAGTGTTGGAAATAATGGTACATTTTATTATCCTAAGCTAGACCTGCTGGCAACTGTGATGATTATGCGAAACCTAGAAACCCTAACCGAAGCCGATCAAGAAAACAAAGATGCAATTCTTTCCCTTCGTAATAATTCCAATATTGTCCGCATAGAAACTTTGCGGAATAAAGAAATTGAAATCCATTATCAAATTGATATTCCGAATTTGAATCAATGGGATCTACATGAGATTATTAAAAATCTGAAACATACATCATTAGACCATAGGCCAGATGATCGTAATTTAAATATTTTGTAATGGACAATAAGCATTATAATGCCGGATACTTGATGGATACCGGTGATTTTCTTAAACAATTGAAAATACATTCATACACTCCTTTCAATTCGATTAAAGAGGGCGTGGTTGTCGATCTTGGTTGTGGCACTGGAATGGATGCCATCAACTTGGCGAATATGCTGGGTGATAATGTACTAGTCGTTGGTTTAGATCATGATAACACCCTAATTGAGCATGCGAAATCAAGCGCTGCAAACATAAAAAATGTAGACTTCGTTCAAGGTGAGGTTTACAACCTTAGCTTTGCAGACAATTCCATCTCCGGTATTAGAATGGAACGCGTTGTACAACATCTATCGGAAGCACAAAAAATGTTTGCCGAGGTTCACCGTGTTTTGATTGAGGGGAAACCTCTGGTTATCGTTGAGACCATCTGGAATAGTCTGACATTCTATAGCAAACATGTGGGTATTGAGTCAAAGATATGCCATTATTTGACCGATGAAAAAGTGAATAATGGCTGGGCCGGAAATAAATTAACCTCAGATCTATTAAATCAAGGTTTTAAACACGTAGAATTGCAAACATTTTGTATGGTGGTGCGCTCGAAAGAGGAAGCTAACCGTTATCTATTTTTAGATAAAATCCTTTTAGAAATGGTCGAAAAAGAGCAATTGAGCACCGCCGAGATGGAGGAATTTCAAAACACATTGAACCAAGCTGACGAAGCGGGCTGCTTCCTTGTCTCTATGAATTTAGTTATCGCCGAAGCAAAAAAATAGCATATTGTGATGAGATGCTGGCTTAACCTAATTTTCCTATTGATCTGTACATATAGTCCGCCCTGTTTTGGAGAGGTTATTATAGAACACCCCACGCAGCGCTTATTGATCGGATATGGCCTAGAACGCTACGAAGGCAATGGACGGCCTGATTTTTCAGATACTTCGGATTCATCCTTCCAATCTTTGGGAAGCAAAGTCCCCAATTTAGGTACATCATCTTCTGATATCTGGCTCCGGTTGCCGATGATAAATAAGGGCAAAGATAAACTTGAGCTCCTACTCGAGATCGCCTATCCTCTTCTTGACGAGGTCGAATTATTTATACCCTCACCAGATGGGAGTTATAAATCGATCAAGTTGGGAGAACATCGCCCTTTTTCGGCTAGAAAATATAAGGTACCTAATTACGCATTTGACATTCAATTAACAGGGAATAAGAAAACCACATTTTTTATTCGAGTTAAGAGCACCGAACAGATTATTCTACCAATCTATTTAAGTAACGAACGAAGTTTCTTAAAAGAAATGAATGATGATAGCTTATTAAGCGGTATTTATATCGGAATTGTCTGCATTATGGCAATATATAATTTATTTTTATTTTTCTCTGTTCGGGAGAGGGGCTATCTATATTATGTACTATATGTTCTTTGTGCAGGAATAACACAAATGGGAATTAAAGGTTACAGTTTTCAATATTTATGGCCAAATTGGACGTATTTCGCAACAAAAGGGCCGATTATTTTTGGATGTCTATCAGGATTATGTGCCTTACTTTTTGCAGATTCATTCCTCCAATTATCCAAAAATGCGCCTAGATCACGGCGTGTGATCACTTTTTTCATTGTCCTCTTTGTCATTGGCTCAGTTCTAACACTACTAAACCTTACCCAACTGGCATTTACAGTTATGCAATTAACAACGGGGGCGGGGTCTTTATTCGTCCTTTACTTATCCTACCGTGTGATGATAAATGGTTATAAGCCCGCTAAATATTTTGTTTATGGTTGGACGGTTTTATTGTTGGGTTCAGTCGTATTCTTACTAAAGGACTATGGCATCCTACAATACAACGATTTTACAAGCAACGCTGTACAAATTGCTTCCGTTGTTGAAATGGCTCTATTATCATTCGGTCTCGCTTATAGTATCAATATCTTAAAAGAAGAGAAAGAAGCCTCGCAAGTCAGGGAATTAGCGATTTCGTTAGAAAACGAAAGATTGATACGCGAGCAAAATATAGTGTTGGAACAAAAAGTGGATGAGCGGACACGTGAATTGACACAATCTAACGAGTCACTACAGACCACTCTTACTCACCTAAAGGAAACGCAATCCCAGCTTGTTGAGGCTGAAAAGATGGCGTCCCTTGGTCAGTTGACAGCCGGGGTTGCCCATGAAATCAATAACCCTATCAATTTTGTCACATCGAACGTTGCCCCATTAAAACGTGACATAAAGATGATCTGGGAAACACTGGAGGAAGTGGAACGTATAGCCTTTAAAGAAGGTATATCGGATACAGAAAAACAAATTCAGATTAAAAAATTTAAAGACGATCTAGATATTGACTATTTAAAAACAGAGGTGGATTTTTTATTAAAAGGTATGCACGATGGAGCTCACCGTACCGCGGAAATAGTCAAGAGTTTACGGATTTTTTCACGTGTGGATGAGGATACATTAAAATTTGCCGATCTGAATGAGGGACTTGAATCAACGATGGTTATTCTCAATAGTCTATTGAATAACACAATAGAGGTTGATAAGATCTATGGAGATATGCCGAAAGTAGAATGTCATGCAGGTAAACTTAATCAAGTATTTCTGAATATTGTTACAAATGCTATTTATGCTGTAAATAAAAAATTCAACCACGAAGTCGGTGGAAAAATATGTATTGAGACCGGAGTTTATAGCGATGACACTTCGGTTTTTATCAAAATCGCCGATAATGGTATTGGTATTCCAAAAGAAATTCATGAACGGATCTTTGAACCGTTTTTTACGACGAAAGACGTCGGCGAGGGGACTGGTCTAGGAATGTCCATTGCCTACAATACTATTGCAAAACATCATGGTCGGATTGTTGTAGATTCAGAAGTGGGACAGGGTACTAGTTTTACACTAATCATTCCCATTCAACAAAATGATTAGTATAACTATAAACTTAAAATAGTTCAATTAACTATTATTTTTTCATATCTTTTGTAAGGGAATAAAACCATATAATAAAATTATGCAGAGGGAGTTTGAAATACTATATATCGATGACGAAGCCAACAATTTAGTTAGCTTTAAAGCGAACTTTAGATACGATTATACGATCTATACAGCATCCAACACAACTGAAGCTGAAAAGATACTTCATACTCATCCGGATATCCGTATTATCTTCTGCGATCAACGTATGCCTGATGAGATGGGCATCGATTTTTTACACCGCATAAAAAAAGACTTTCCAAAGCCAATCCGTATTCTTCTAACAGCTTACGCCAATATGGAAACTGTAATTGAAGCAGTCAATAAAGGACATATATTTAGATTTGTCCGCAAACCCTGGATGAATGAAGAGATTGTTTCGGCTATAGAAGAGGCAAATAAATTTTATGTTGCAAACTCCATGCTTGAGGTAAAAAATCGCGAGCTACAAAAAGCTTATGATGAATTAGATAAGTTTGCTTATAGCGTTAGCCACGACCTTCGTGATCCGTTGACCGGAGTTCTTTCCGCTGTGAAACTTGGACTGGAGTTTGACAGCGTAGATCGAATTCATGAGTTGCTCGCGCTAATGGATAGTTCATTAGTTAGTTTGGACGCTTACATTGACAGCCTACGCGACTATTATTTACTAAGACGAGGCGAGCTCCTGCTGTCCGAGATAAATTTTGAAGAACTCTTCGGCAATATACGTCAATTTTATAGTATGTATACGCAAAATAAAGAGGTCGCTTTTGAAATTTTAGTGGATCAAAAGGAGAATTTTAATGGAGACAAGGCGCTTCTTGAACTCATTTTACATAATCTTCTTTCTAATGCTTTTAAATACCAAAGTAAGGGGCAAGAGAATCAGTTTGTCAAGCTTTCTGTTTTGGTATCAGAACGTAAAGCGAAAATAGTTGTGAGCGACAATGGAATAGGGATATCGCCAGAGTATGTTGACGATATATTCAAACTATTCTTCAGAGCTAGTGATCAAGCTAAAGGGATGGGGTTTGGACTCTATAATGTTCAAAATGCACTCTTTAAGCTCCAGGGAAAAATTGAAGTGCAATCACAACTCAATCAAGGTACGACCTTTACTGTCGTCATACCGAGCAAATAAGCCTTTTACAGTTGACCATCATAGACGATGGAAAGCTTATCAAACTACGAGAAAACATCAACAAGCTTAAAAGATTACTTTCCTAAACTTATCTTATTTTTACGAAAGTAGCTTTTGGCGTAACAAAAATTCCAATTGGTCGTTAGAAGTCTCTAGCTGAGAATTTGTCTCCACAATCTTTTGACGTTCTGCATATACATCATAAGCGCGCTGAATCGTCTGATCGAGTTCCTCTTCGCTCCAAGGCTTATTGAGATAATGAAAGATTTTTCCTTTATTAACGGCGTCAACAACAGCAGCCATATCCGTATATCCTGTCAAAAGAATACGCATAGGGGCGGCATTAATTTTAATAATCTGCTCCAAAAACTCTACACCAGTCATTTCTGGCATACGTTGATCCGTAATAATAATGTGTATTTGATTGTTTTTGACAATATCGATTGCATCAGCGCCACTAATGGCGGTAAATACGGTATACTTTAGCCGAAATGTCGCTTTAAAAGAAAACAAATTGTTTTCTTCATCATCAACGTACAATATCGAAATCTTCTTGTCTTCCATAAGCTTATCTTCTGAAATACAAATTTACGCAATTAATTTCCTGAATTAATAACAGATTAAAGAGTTTTATGTTTTCCGAGCAGAAAATATTCGATGACCAATACGATAAGCGGATCTCATAGCCAAATTTTATAAACTCCCCACGCTACTAATAACATGAAGTTAATAACTGAAATAAGTAAATTATCAAGGTTGTTTAGCAATAAAAAAAGCCATCCTACGTACGTAAAACGGCTTTTTTGGAAGTGACCCCGCTGAGGCTCGAACTCAGGACCCACAGATTAAGAGTCTGTTGCTCTACCAACTGAGCTACGAAGTCATTCGATAGACCAAATGTAAGGTTCAACGCAGAAAAAGTCAAGTGAAAAAGAATATTTTTTTGACTTTTATGACATTCAAGGGAGATTGTTAATGCATTTGTAATAATCAAGCGAGCCGTATAAAGAGTCTCTATACCTTAATTCGTCTTCCGCTCCATATTGTGCTTCGTCTTTGGAACAGTTATCTTTCCCATGATCATTGGCCTAACTTCCATTTCTATTGGTTTATCCAAATGCATTTGATTCCCATTTTTCAATGGAACCACCACCGTTTTATACCCTAACATTTGTGCACGGAGCTCTTGATTTACCCCAAGTAGCGATCGTGGTACCCAAAGCTGAAAATTCCCTTTATCATCCACTTCAGTACGATAATTTCCTAAAGAGACCGTTGTTCCCGCCATACTCACATCACTTCCCGCACAAACCACACGACCTTTTATGCTAACCTTAGCACTATCGGCGCTGTCCTTTGATACTTTGCTATCGTTTGTTAACACGTCGATGTGGCCTTGCTCTTTAACCTTATTGATTCCCATCGCAGACTGTACAACGACTACTTCCCCCGTCAATTTGTTTTGTGCCTGAGCCGTATAAAGACTCAACGATCCGACCAACATGAATCCCGCTGCGATTCCTGTCCATCCACCGCGCCAAATAGGGTTTTTAGCAAAGGAAACATGCGCATCTAATTCGCGCATTAATTGGTCTTCATAAAATCTCCCACATAACCTTCTATTAGAGTTCTTTATTTCATTTACAATCTCCTGATCATCCATCTGAGAAAAATCAACAACGATCTTCTTACATTGACCACAGAAACGGCCTTGCTCCTGTGGAGTCATCTTATCCCAATCTGCCGAGCAAGCCTCTTTTACCTCTAAAAAAATCTTTTTCATATTATCTCCTGTTTAGTTTTTTGGAAGGGATGCAACACAATCAGCAATTTCACAATGAAACGCAACATAAAACCATTAACACCTAATAAGCAACAACTTAAAAATAAAAACCATTTAAAATCAGCTACTAATTTCCACAGGACAACCGTCAGAACTAGATGAGGAAATCATAGAATGCAAAGCGAAGAATAGCAAAAGCGACAAATAACAAGGTGCGAAAGAATATATTCAAAGAAAAAAAAGCGCTGCAAAAGAATAGGCTGTCCAACTTTGTTAGACAGCCCATTTTCATGAAATAATTCTAGTGGATAATAGAATTATTTTATGGCACCTAGGATCTCCTTTATTGCTCTTTCCAATTGCGGGTCTTTATTTTCCATCCGGTCCTGGACTGTATTTTTCACAAGTATATCCGGTGCAACTCCAGTTTGCTCGAGGTCCTGACCATCAAGGGTGTAACATCCCCAAGAAGGAAGTCGATAGTTTGATCCGTCAACTAAACCTTTTGCTGACGTAAAAATAATCCAACGATAGGTCTCGTTACCAATGATTTTACCCAGTTTTAATGCCTTAAAGCCCGCTGCGGTCATTTCTGCATCGCTCAAAGATTGCTCATTAATTAACAGGACAATCGGTTTGGCTGCCGGTGCAAAATTACTTTGTGGTGCACGCTTACCCCCACGATATTGCCATTGCAGGTAAGGACGCTGAGACAAGAACCTTAAAACTTCATCATGGACATTTCCTCCTGTATTATACCTTAAGTCTAAAATTATCCCCTGTTTATTGTTCTCCTGCTCGGCCATGTCAATCAAAAAGCGTTGCAATTCAGCATCAGACATGTTCTTCATATGGGAATAGGCAATCTTGCTACCGCTCAACTGGTCTACACGGCTTCGGTTATCTCTAATCCATTGGTCGTAGAGCAAATCTTTAAACGTTGTGCTGGAAACCGGACGAATGTTTGTCTGAACTTCCTTTCCCTTGCGATCGAAGGTCAATTGGATCTCTTCCTCCAAAGAAGGCCAGGTGAAATAATTATCGCGGTCGGCCTGCGTATTTAATTTTGTTCCGTTTATAGCAAGGAGGACATCCCCCTCTTGAATATCAACTTCCTTTTTTGCAGCCGGGCCATTTGCAACAATATAGCTAACCTTGTAAGGGTTAGTGGCATCATAAAGTACACCGATTTCATTCGTTACAAAACCAAACGGTTTACGTTCTTCCTGCCCAATTGAACTAAAACCCAAATGCGACGAATTCAGTTCACCCAACATATCATTTAATAGGATACGCAAATCTGTCCGATCGTTTATCCCTGGAAGATACTGTTCATACTTCTTCTTGACAGCTACCCAATCTACCCCATGAAAGTGACTATCGTAGTAATTTTCCTCCAGATTGGCCCATGTTTCATAAAACATTTGACTGAACTCCTTCTCGAGATCCCGATTGAATTTAAAACTCATTGTCACCGCATCAAGTTTATTCAGATCCAGGTTATATTTCTGAATTGTTCCTCTGTTCAAAACGAAGTACTTCCCTGAAGACGCTACAAATTGGCCAAAGCCTCCATCAGTGACTTTTTCTGTTTTAGCTGGCACAAATAATTCATAAACGGTCCGATAAGCACTATATTTTCCTTCGTGGTTGGAGGAATAGAACAAATAAGATTTATCGCCCTTTTGTACAACCAAAGGATTAAATTGCGTTCCAAATGCAGGGCTAACTTGTTCAATACGGTCACGCAAACCTTCTAAATCCAATTGAACCAAAACAGTTTTCTTTGCATCGCTGGCTGGACTCGCGACTGATTTAGGTTTTAATGTTGTATCTCTTTTTTCGGGTGTAACAAATAGTTCATCAAACTTTGTGCTACGATAAGGCTGATCAAAATTGGTCAAAGCCATCCGAAAAATACTTGAGTTTTGCATACCGGTGGGGTAGGATGGTTTGGTTCTGTTACTCGCAAAATAAATATATTTACCATCTGGAGACCAATATGGTGCTGCCTCTGTAACACCTGTATTTGTCAAATTAGTGGTTTGCTCATTTTTCAGGTTATACACAAAAATATCTTGTTCAAAATTACGTATAGCTGTAAATAAAAGATAGTTTCCATCAGGGGAAAATGAAGGTGAAGAATTTTGAAATGCCCAGATTTCGTCTCTAACCACTATTTCACTCTTCAAACTTGTCAAATCCAGTATACGAACTTCATCACGCCCGCTCAAGTATACAGCTTTTGTTTTATCTGCATTAAACGTAATGTCACGGTTGTTACGCAGATCTTTTGTCAATTGCTTTACCTCTCCTTTGCCGTCTGCTGCGCGTGAAAACCAATTTTGATACCCGAGATACGTTTGGTTATAGAGCAATGTTTTACTGTCTTTAAGCCACTTAACTTCCATAATACGTTCGCCCTGACTTGGCATCTGACGAACAAACTTTCCTTCGATATCCGACACAAACAATTCCCCGCGGGATACAAACGCCATTTTTTTTCCGTCCGGAGAAACGTCGAAATTACTGATGTTACCTGAAATGTTAAACTCCTTCAGCTTTCCTAAGACCTGGTTGCGGTTAAGAGCGATGCTAGGTTGCATCGTTTTCTTTGCATTGACATCGTAAATATAAAGTTGGTAACCCTTTTCAAATGCGATTTTACGACCGTCTGCTGCGACAAACGGGCGTTTGATTGATTCTGAGAAAGCCGTCAATTGGATCTTCGACGATCCTGCTATTTGATAGAGATTATACTCACCATTACTTTCATCGGACACATAGAATATGTTTCCTTTTTGGTCGACTGTTGGCCAAAAATCTTTACCAATATAATCGGTATACTGGTGAAAAACTTTTGTTTTGGGATTATAACTCTTAATATCTGGATTGAAAGCTCCTTTATAGCGTTTGCGGTTGGCTGAACTATAACCTTCCCAGCTGTCATTGAATAATAATTCGCCTGAGGGTGTTGGCACCACATTGCTGATATAATTAAAGATATGGGGAAACAATCTTGTTGCCGTTCCACCATTCAAAGCAACCTGAAAGGCACTCATTCTATTGTAACGGGATGAGGTAAAATAAAGTGATTTACTATCCCAGCTCCAGCTGTCCACTTCATCCGAAGCATCGTGGTAAGTAAGCTGACGAATATCTCCACCCGCCAGCGGCATCACATAGATGTCCATATTACCATTTTGATTGGCCGAGAATGCCAGCCATTTTCCATCCGGAGAAATGCGTGGATTGATCTCGTTTCCTTCCATTCCGGTCAACCGAACTGCAACACCGCCTTGACTCCCCACTTTCCAAAGGTCGCCTTCGTAGCTAAATACCATTTCTTTACCATCGGGACTTAGTGTCGGATGGGACAGAAATGTGGGTTGCTGGGCAATAACACAGGTTGTTCCAACATAGGCCAGTAGTATACTTAAAAATAGTTTTTTTATCATGTTATCTAGGAGGCTAATAATTGTTTGCCAATACAAAGGTAAAATTGGTAGCGAACAAACCACCATGAAATAAAGAAGATTTTTATCCGATCGTGTTTGAAATAAGCAAAAACAACTGTGCCGTATATAATTATCTTATGCTTAGACCAACAATAAAATAGGGGCATAATAACCCGCCTATCTCGAAATCCAAAAGTTTACGTATTTTTTGACTCAATATATTCTTTAATGAAATACTTATCCTTAACTTTGCACCCTCAAATCAGAAACTATGGACGCAACGTTAACTCACTCAGAAGAAGATCTTTATAAGAAGCGAAATCGTATAAGAATCGCGGTTTCACTTTTCTTTTTTTGCCAAGGAATTGCGTTTGCATCCTGGGCAAGTCGCATTCCAATTATTAAAGCACATCTTAACTTAAGTGAAGGGCAATTAGGTACCATATTATTAATGCTCCCTGTTGGGCAACTCGCTACGATGGCACTCTCAGGAAAGCTGGTCACAAAATATGGTAGCGCCAGTGTTTTACGCATTGTACCCATTGCCTATGCGCTGGTGTTATGTTCCATACCTTTTGCACAGAATGCTTGGCAATTGGGGGCTATATTGCTTCTATTCGGGGTAAGCGGTAATATGTGTAATATTTCGGTTAATACGCAAGGAGTAGCCACCGAACAGATCTTCAAAAAATCAATTATGACCTCTTTTCACGGCGCTTGGAGTATCGCAGGCTTTACTGGAGCTTTAGTCGGTTTATTGACGATGAACTTCGGACTGAATACGTTCTCCCATTTCTTACTCATATTAATCATTGTCATCGGGAATACGCTAATCAATCACAAGTATCTGGTGCCAGGAAAATCTCCCCAAAAGGAAAAACGCAGTTTCTTCGCTAAACCAGAAGGCGGACTACTTCAACTCGGTATTATTGGCTTTTTCAGTATGGCAACAGAGGGAGCAATGTTTGACTGGAGTGGGGTATATTTTAAAGAAATCGTACAAGCGCCCGAAAAATTTGTTGTCGTTGGATACGCTTCTTTTATGATCATGATGGCCACAGGTCGTTTTGTTGGCGATGCGGTCATCCGTAAATTAGGTCGAAAAAGAACGCTGCAATACAGTGGACTGTTAATGTTCATCGGAATGATGACCTCGGTTATTTACCCTGAATTTATCATCTGTACCTTAGCATTTATGTTGGTAGGTATAGGCGTAGCCTGCAACGTTCCTTCGATCTATAGCCTTGCCGGACAAAACAAAAATGTACCTTCAGGCGTAGCTTTAGCCATGGTTTCAAGCATCAGTTACCTAGGATTTTTAATGGGGCCACCTTTAATTGGCTATATTGCCGAAGCGTTTAGCCTGCGCTATTCCTACGGTATTTTTGCATGCTTCGGCCTTTTAATGTTTTTTATGGTAGGGCGACTCTCTTTATTTAAACAAACAAGCCCCGCCTAATTTTTCGAAGAAGCAGCTGATCGAAATTTCGATCTAAAACTTGACCTGAAGAAATCGTAGGCTAAATGACATGCGTTTACTTTTTAAAATATAGGGCATTGCCAGCAGATAAATGCAAGCCGTAACCGTGCCCAACATCGAGCCAAACCATACATCTATCACAAAATGCTGCCCCAAATACACACGCGAGTATGCAGTTAATGCCGCAAAAACAAAGGTAAGAATCCCAAAAGATCTATTTTTTGAGACAATTGCTATCGTGGCTGACATCGCAAAGGCTGAAGTTGTATGGCCTGAAGGAAACGAATTGAAGTAGGCTACAGGCAGCCAAGAGACGACATGGAATGTTGGATCTCCATGAAATACGCTGGCCGGCCTATCCACATGGAAAAGATTTTTAAGCATACAGCAGATGACGCCCGAAAAGATATATGTACCGAGTATAGCTCGAGCACAATTCCATTGCTGCATACAGCAGTAAGCAATAAAAACAGTGATAACAAAGAGACCATCCCCAAAATAGGTGTAAATAGTAAAGAGAATATCTGCCCAAAAAGCGTGGTGTGAGTTTATAAAATGAAACGAATCAGCCTTGGGAACAAAAGCCACCAAAAAGGTCAATAGAAACACCCAAATGGAAAAGAAAACAAAAAAAGCAGGATTAGCTACATATACCCTTCTAAATTGGTATACTAAAAATTTTCCCATCCAATCTATATTAAAGCCAATGATAAAATTGTTGTATTATCATTTGATTATTCTAATATAGAAATATTATTAAAAATTGACAATTCTATTACGATTTAATTTTGATACCAAAATAAAAACCATATGAAACAAAGAAAGCGATGGTAATCCATCGCTTTCTTTATTGTAGCCCCGAGCAGAATCGAACTGCTATCAAATGTTTAGGAAACATCTATTCTATCCGTTGAACTACGGGGCCATTTCAGAAGCCAAACTTAATCTTATTTTATAAATAAGTCAATAGTAAGTCTCAAATCGGGATATATTTTTTTCCTGAGGAAGGTCTTGACCTAAATGGACTAGCTTTACTCAAGCCATTGACGTTGGCTATTCCCAAAAACCTCATCAAAGAATTTCATGTAATCTGCAATAATTAACACGCAAACAAACTTAAAACTTATACGATGAAATGGAATTTGGTAAGAAAGAAAAATGTGGAGGGAGAAGGATTCGAACCTTCGAAGCCGAAGCAACGGATTTACAGTCCGTCCCATTTGACCGCTCTGGAACCCCTCCAGCATTGTGTTGTTCTCAAATTGAACAGCGCAAAAGTAGGTTTTGATTTGCAAAACTGCAATTATTTAATTCCATAATTTTGTAACTACCGCATTATTAATCCATTTATTTTTTAAAGGTATTCAATCGATCGCCTGATCATTGGATTAACGCATCATTATTATAATAAAAATTTATTGTTATAATCGAGTCAAAATAGATTTTGACGATAGTGTATTGGCAAAATCAATTCGCTTTTTGGCCGAAGTTGCCGTATCTTTGTAGCAACAAAAAAAGAAAGATATATTATGAGTTTTACAGGTAAAAGTTTTCCAAGCATTACAGTAGATGCAATCGATTATTTAGGCGATAATTTACAAATTAACATTTTTGAAAAAGCAGTCAAAGAAGGTAAAAAAGTGCTTTTATTTTGGTATCCAAAAGACTTCACTTTCGTATGTCCTACTGAATTACACGCTTTCCAAGAGGCAGCTGCCGAGTTTGAAAAACGCAATACAATCTTAATCGGAGCTTCTTGTGACACAAATGAAGTGCACTTCGCCTGGTTAAACACAGCAAAAGATAACGGCGGTATTGAAGGTGTTGAATACCCGATCTTAGCAGATACAAACCGTAACTTATCAAGTATATTGGGAATATTAGATGTTCAAGAAGTTGAACACCCTGAATACGGCACATTAGCACAAGGTTCTGCTGTCACTTACAGAGCAACCTATTTGATCGACGAAACTGGTCGTGTATTCCACGAGTCGGTAAACGATATGCCTTTAGGTCGTAACGTTAAAGAATATTTACGTCTGATCGATGCCTATGCACACGTACAAAAATTCGGTGAAGTATGTCCTGCAAATTGGGAAGAAGGTAAAGATGCCATGAACGCAGATAGAAAAGGTGTAGCTGACTATTTAGCGAAACACTAACAAAATACGAAGACGACAAGTCTCGTCAACAGGAGTCACTCCTGATTCCTGTTGACTTCCATCAATCACCTTAATAATAAAATCATGTTACAAGAATTAGAAAACGATAATTTACAAGAAATTGTAAATAGCAACGATATTGTTATGGTTCAATATTCCGCTACCTGGTGTGGTAATTGCAAAATAATGAAACCAAAATTCAAAAAGTTAGCAGGCGAAAATGAAAGTGTGCCTTTTGTAATCGCTGATGCAGAAAAATTTCCTGAATCTCGCAAATTAGCAAACGTGAATAATTTACCAACTTTTGCTGCCTTTAAGAACGGTAAATTGGTTAATCAAGTACAAACAAATAAGTTGGACGCATTAGTAGAATTATTCAATGAAACTTCCAGTAATTAAGCATTTAACAGAATTCATCGAGCAAAATGATGTAGACTACGTCCTAGAGACCATAGAGACACTGGAAGCATTAACAGAGGCTCCTTTGAAAGATGAGGAACTAGACGTTCTTGGTGAATTGATTTCAAACCTTTATGGAGCGGTAGAGGTTGATAAATTAATTAAAGAAGGTCATTCCAAAAAAGACGCGTTAAATTTATTTATGAAACGTGTTCTTGGTGCCATTGATAAATAGCTTTTGCTTAAAAGTATGATTTTGAAACTTTCTTTAATGTGTCTAAATCTTTTTTGAACGTTTGAAGTATAGCGATGAATATCAATTCCAATTTGCCCAAACTATGAAGCAAATCTTACGACGTTGTTTAGATCGTATGAAGATAGCAGTCTGTCTATTAAACAATAAGTGTCGCGGTACTATAGTCGCTTAAGGTATGGTAACGATATATTATACATTTCCCAAAAGCTAAAATGTTGACAAAATTTAGCGATGTGGAAAACTAATTAAAGTAATCTGACAGAACTCAATATTTTCTACATATATTTACTATGTTAAAGGTTGCCACTTGGAGCGAAGCGACAAAATAACTATTCTCTAAAAATTCGTTTCAGGAAAAAATATTTTAATTGTTAAACGGAAATTCCAACTTGATTGGGATTTCCGTTTTTTTTATTCTGTGCTTATATTATCCGTTTAAGCATCGACGAATATGATTTTACAGCGCTTTTACGTATAACTGAAACCTACACTTTGTATTGGCCTAAGCCTAATCAGCATGATAACCTTTGCGCAATGGTATACATAGGGATCAATCAAACTTTAAAGACTTTCAATAAAATTACAATAATCAACAATCCGTTGTTAAGCAAAATCTTTATCTTTAAAAATGCGAAGACCTTTTATCTCTGTTATCATAATTTTGGCGGGTATCTTGTCAACTTCAAGCGTTAAAGCACAAAATCCACAGTGGGATGCTGCTGAAATAAAACTTAATCTGGAAAAACTTAACACATTGGGATCGGTACTCTATTTTGCGGCACACCCCGATGACGAGAATACCCGATTGATTGCATGGTTAGCCCAGGAAAAGAAATATAAGATAGCTTACTTATCGTTAACTAGAGGCGATGGGGGACAAAATCTGATCGGAACAGAACAGGGTATTGAGCTTGGCTTGATTCGAACGCAAGAATTACTGGCTGCTCGAAAAATTGATAAAGGTGAGCAATTTTTTTCTTCCGCCTATGACTTCGGATTCTCGAAAACACCAGAAGAAACTTTCGAATTTTGGGATAAAAAACGTGTTCTTGGAGAGGCCGTATGGATCATCCGAAAATTTAGGCCCGATGTAATTATTACACGTTTTCCTCCCGATTCAAGGGGGGGCCATGGCCATCATCAAGCTTCCGCTATTCTAGCGCAAGAAGCTTTTAAAGCCGCTGCAGATCCTAATCAATTTTCAGAACAACTTCAATTTGTAAGTCCTTGGCAGGCGAAACGTCTCCTTTGGAATACGGCTAATTTTGGCGGTCAAAACAATACCCGTGAAGATCAGTTAAAAATAGATATTGGAGATTACAATTCCCTATTAGGAGCCTCCTATGGCGAGATTGCTGCCCACAGCCGCTCTTCACACAAAAGTCAAGGCTTCGGGTCGGCAAGCCAACGCGGCTCATCAATTGAATATTTCGAATTCGTCGACGGTGTACCTGCAGAAAAGACACTGCTGGATAATGTAGACACTTCCTGGAAAAGAGTGAAAAACGGCAATAAAGTCCAACCCTTAATTGACCACATTAATCAGATATATCAAATTGATAAACCGGAATTGATCATCACAGAACTGATCAAACTATACAAAATACTGGATGAAATTGATGATGAATACTGGAAAACGGAGAAGAAAAAGGAAGTTGAAAAACTGATTCTTGCTTGTGGTGGAATTTGGTTCGAAAGTGTTGCTAGAAATTCATCCTATGCCTTGGGAGATGAGATAAAAGTGGATCATTCTATTATTGTCCGCCGTCCAAATATAACAGTTGAGCTGACTCAGCTAAACGGAAATAGCATTCATGACACACTGAAAACAAATAGGTTGCAAAAAGACACTATGCTTGTCATCGCCGATAGGACAACACAACCCTACTGGCTGATGGAACCGCATGGAAAAGGTAAATTTAATATCAGTGATTTCAATCTTACCGGATATCCCGAAAATCCTGATGCTCCAAGTGTATCTATTGAAATTCGGATCAATGGCCAGCCCATCATAATCAATCAGCTTATAAAGTATAAATACACCGACCCTGTCCGTGGTGAAATCTACAACCCGATCGTAATCCTACCACCATTAACGGCTAAAAGTTCGAGTTCTCTGGCGCTTACCCAAAATGCCCGAACGGTCAAAGTGAATCTGACTTTTCAGAAAAACGGACAAATAGGCGCTACTACATTTCATGTAAAACCAAACATACCAAAAGGCTGGGAAGTTTTACCAGCATCTTTTTATTTATCTTTTAAAGAAAGTGAACGTATAATCTCTAGGGAAATCAGCATAAAACCATCCGATGCTACCCAATCTTCCATAGATACCCTTGGGTTTCTTTTGAATAATAAAGAACGCTTGAAAGAGATAAAGTCCATTGACTACAACCATATACCTGATATCGTTTATTTCCCAGATGCGGCTATAAAAATGAGCAACATCAACCTGATCAACGACGTAAAGAACGTCGCATACATTCATGGGGCAGGGGATCTAATTCCTGAATCGCTTGTTGCCATTGGTATAAAAGTTGATGTGCTAAGTAACGAACAGGCGTTAAAAGCAGATCTTTCCACCTATGACGCTGTAATTTTTGGTGTACGGATATTCAACGTCAATAAACAGATTGCGCAGCTTCAAAACAAAGTACTTGCGTATGTGAAAATGGGGGGTACAGTTCTAGAACAATACAATGTAAATAACGGAATGATAGCAAAAAACTTTGGTCCCTTTCCTTTTAGTATTGGCAGAAGCCGGGTAACGGACGAAAAAGCAACAGTGCATTTTGATAAAAACGATCCTATTTTCAATTACCCAAACAAAATCAGCGAAGCTGACTTTCAACACTGGGTACAGGAACGGGGACTATATTTTGCCGAAGATATTGATAAAAGATATCGTACGCCTATTACCATGCAAGACCCGGGTGAGGCGCTACATAATGGATCATTACTAGTTGCACACTATGGAAAAGGTAAATTTGTTTATACATCTTTGTCTTTTTTCAGACAATTACCCGCAGGAATTCCCGGAGCTTACAGATTATTTGTAAATTTGTTATCAAAATCAAAATAATAGAATAATGGAAAATCAGATTGACAACAGCTGCACGACAATTGATGCTGGCAAAGCAAAAGGAATCATTCTTTTAGTTGCTGTAGTGTTTGGTGCATTAATTGGATTCACTGCAAACGAGACATTTTTAAGCATCTTTGGAGGTGCCGCTGTCGGATTGATTATTGCCGCTATTTTTAATAGCGTCATCTATCCTCAGAAGCCTTCCGATAGATAACAACGATGAATAGCTGGAAACGTTTCTACTGGTTGGTCGTTATCTGGCTATTTGTATTCATCCTTTTTCTGTACATTTTCACGAACCACTATTCATGAGTACAGCAGATTGGATCGTTTTATTTCTGACACTCTTGGTTATTGTCGTGTATGGCGTTTACAAGAGTAGAGGCATAAAAAATATTGATGGATACCTTCTGGGTAATCGTTCTTTACCCTGGTATCACGTCGGATTGTCAGTAATGGCGACTCAAGCAAGCGCCATTACTTTCCTTTCTGCACCCGGACTAGCTTATTCTTCAGGAATGAGTTTCGTTCAATTCTATTTCGGCCTACCGCTGGCCATGATTGTCCTCTGCATAACATTTATCCCCATTTTTCATAAGCTGAAAGTATTTACAGCTTACGAATTTCTAGAAAAACGCTTTGATGTAAGGACCAGAGGACTCACCGCTATTCTTTTCCTCATTCAACGCGGTATTTCAACGGGTATTACAATATTTGCTCCGGCGTTGATTATATCGACCATACTACATATTGACCTTACTTGGACGACCTTGGCCATAGGAAGTTTTGTTGTTATCTATACAACTTATGGCGGAACCAAAGCTGTATCTCATACGCAATTGCTCCAAATGAGCATTATTTTTGCGTCTTTACTTATTGCCGGGATATTGGTCATTCATCTGCTACCACAGGATATTGGCCTCTCAAAAGCACTGCATATAGCAGGAAAATCAGGGAAAACAAATGCGTTGGACTTTACTTTTGATCTGAACAATAACTATACAATTTGGACAGGGTTAATTGGAGGATTTTTTCTACAGCTTTCTTATTTCGGAACAGATCAGAGCCAAGTCGGAAGGTATTTAACTGGAGCATCCATCAGAGAAAGCCGGATGGGATTAATTATGAATGGTTTATTAAAGATACCTATGCAATTTGCAATTCTCCTGATCGGAATCCTTGTATTTGCCTATTATCAGTTCCATCAACCGCCTATCTTTTTTAATCAAGTTGAAGTCAAAAACCTCAAGGAAAGCAAATACGCTCCTGAGTATCAAATCTTCGAACAGAAACATAAAGAACTGTTTAAAGCGCGTGAGTCTGCTGTTCAGCAACTTAATATAGCCTTAGAGCAAGATGACACAAAAAGTATTGCTCATGCTCGCACAGCATTGGGCCAACTAAACGCGCAAATGCAGCAGGTTAAAGACCGAACCATAGACTTGATTAAAAAAAACAATCCCAGTGCGGAAACGAACGACAATAATTATGTGTTTCTGTCTTTCGTAACGACTGTATTTCCAAAAGGGTTAATCGGGCTGCTAATAGCAGTTATCTTTCTCGCATCAATGGGATCAACTGCAAGCGCTATTAATTCATTAGCTTCCACAACGACAATTGACATCTACAAAAGATTCATTAACCGTAAATCATCTGAAAGACAAGATCTGCTGTGGTCTCGTCTATTTACCCTGATTTGGGGCATATTTACTATCCTGGTAGCCTTATATGCAAATAGGTTGGGTAATCTTCTCGAAGCAGTCAATATCTTAGGTTCCTTATTCTATGGGACGATCCTAGGTATTTTTATTGTAGCCTTCTATATGAGAAAAATCAGGGGAAAAGCAGTTTTTATTGCCGCCATACTTTCAGAAGTGATCGTGATTGGTATTTGGTTAATGGATAAAATACCGTTTCTATGGTTAAATCTTATTGGCTGTCTCGCCGTCATGCTGATCGCTTATCTCCTACAGCTGGGCGTAAAAAAAAGCGCATTGGTAGATGATAAAATTCAATCCTAATAAAACGAAAAGTACGATTGTACAGGTTTAATATTTTTTATAAATGTTGTACAACACGCTCTTATCGTATATGGTCAGTTCGGGTGTTGTATCCCTTACAACAAACTTTCTTTTAAAGGCAACAATCGCAGCTTTAAGGTTAGACGTATCGTAACCGATAATTTTAAGCGCATCTATCGCATTAAAACCATCTGGGGGGGCAACAAGTTGCCCTTCATCATACCAAATTCCAAAACCCCGGTCCGCCAGCTTTTTCCAGGGGAAAAACACACTTGGATCGTTCTTCCTTGCTGGAGCGATATCGGCATGCCCAATAAAATTATTTGTCGGTATTAAATAGCGAGACTTCAAGGTATCCAGCACCGTCATCAATGAATTAATTTGTGCATCAGGAAAAGGTTCTCTACCATTATTATCTAGCTCAATACCGATAGAACATGAGTTCATATCTACGATAGAACCCCATTTAGCAACCCCAGCATGCCAAGAGCGGACATAATCGTTTAACATTTGTATAATCTCCCCATTTCGGCCAATAACATAATGTGAACTCACCTTAGTTCTCGGGATCTGAAAAGTTTTAATTGTCTGACCGATGCTATCTTGTGCGGTGTGGTGGATAATAACAAAGTTTGGCTTGCGTACATCATAATGAATAGCCTCTTCTTGACGCCAATAAGAATGGCTTCCCGATTTCTGCAAAAAGATGATCTTTCTTTCCTCTGGTGTCAATAAACTCGTATCCGGATTAGTCACAATCTGCGGCTCCAAAACCACCGGAGAAGCAAAAGATGTTACCAACGGTTTCAAAATCGCCGGCTGTACCTTCGACTTACAACTTGCCAAAGAAAGCAATGAGCACAGTAATATTCCTACTGACACAGGTCTAATCATTATTTTGGTAAACTATATACAATTCCCATTGCCAAGGACTGACTCAATTGCACCTTGGAAATAACATCTGGATCATAAATCATAATACCATTCAAGTTCACATTGATTACACGGGTAACTTTCGCTGTTACGGTTACATCTAAACGGTGCGTTGGATCGGAAAGTTTCTCATAATCCGCAAAAAGATTATAACGCGCCTTTACATTCAATTTATCTGTGAAGTTTTTGTCCAAATTACCCGTTAGCTGGAATGCCAATGCATTTGCAAAAGTTCGATCTTCCTTTACACCGAATCGTTCGCCGGTACCTTTACGCTGATTATTATCACCTTCTGGTTTACTCATATCTGGAAGAAGGTAATAACCATATTTTTGATAAAAACCCTCTACCGAACGAGGTCTAACGCGCTCATCCAAAATAAAGGTCTGACGAGCAGTACCTGTACCAAAACGTAACGAGAATTCATTGCTGGGCTTGTACTCAAGACCGAAAGACTCCGTCAGATAGGCTGGCGCCATAAAAGCATTTTCGATATAATCAATGGTATCCCTACCATTCTCCGTCCTATATTTATACCCTGCGTCAAACTGAGACTCAAAGGTCACCGATGTAAACAAAGCCCAATTGGCAGACAATTTATAAGAAAGCTTATTATCCCAAAATATACGGTCATTATTTTTCTTCGCAATATTATTGGTGTTCTTTATTTTTCCATAACGTAAATCAACTTCAGTCACGAAATTGAAATTATCTCTGGTATAATCCGATTTATGATTGGCATTCAACCCAACAGCAATAGAACCGACACCGCCCCCTTTCCAATTATCATTAAATGATGCCTGATTTAAATTGATCCCAAATTTTGTCCAATGTTTCCAATAGTCTACTTCTAGGTTCAGTTTGGGAACGACAGGACGAATGGTTTTAATATTTAAAGGTTGCTCTTTCTGTACGGAAATTACGGTATCTGGTTTTGCCCTAAGATCTTTCAGATCCTGTGCCTGTATGCCAGTAATAGAAAGGCAGAGCATAGCCATGCCGACAAAATTAAATAACTTCATTCTGAAAACGTCTATTTTTGTTTACGGTACTAATTTATAATTAATTGTTGGAAAAGGCTCAATAAAATATTGTGAAGGATTCAATTGATACCGTGAATAGCAATTCTTAATGTAATTTGCCAGTTCATAATCGCTTGCTGCAAGAATAAAGAAATAGGAGGGTCTGAATATCCTTCTAAATCGCTCCGATTCTTCACTATTGAGTCCAGTTACTTTACTAATAAGTTCCTTCGAAAATTTATAATCGATCACATTTTCCTTATAATCGTTTTCAATGGTTTTAGTCAATCGGCGTGCCCGTTTGGCCTCTTTGCTAAATAAGCTGTAGATTGAATTGATACTTAAACCAGCGCCATTTGGTCCTACAGAAAATACATCACCATAACCTGCCAAACGATATGCCTTTTCATAATCCACTTTTGCCTTTTCCAAAATTTCTTCGGGACTTTTGCGTGCGTAAACCTGAACCTCCTCTATATAAAAAGTTTCGCGTACCAAATGAAAAAGTAATAATCCACGTTCATCTACAAGAAGCGTATCTGAAAAGTACCCCTTACTCATCGCGACGATATGATCTCCTAACTGTGCATTAAAGACAAATTCACCTTTGATTGTATTATAATTCACCTCTCCTGTTCGTAAGTTGGCAAGCTTGACATTGCCAATACGCTGTTTGGTATTTTTATCAAAGACAATCCCCTCCACTTTTTTATCTTGACAAAAAAGTGCAGAAGTGGAAGCCCCAATGGCAATAAGTAGAAAAATATATCGTATTAATATCACTATCGTAAAACTACTATATAGCGATACAAAAGTGAAATATTTAACATCTTTTAAAACGTAACTATTTAGATATAACCAAAAGCTGACCCAACGATAGCGCATCATCGGTAAGACCATTCAAAGCCTTAATCTGATCGACAGATACATTATATAGCTTACTGAGCGAATACAACGTATCTTGAGCTTTAACCTCATGAATACGCATGGCTACGGGGCTCTTGATGGCTTCTGTTTTTACAACCGAGGGGGGGGCTTCTTGTACATTCTGAACGATTTCTACCTGCACCGTTTCTTCTCGAACAACTTTTTCACGCTGCGATTCACCGCGGTCGTATTGATCAAGATGATATCTTTCGATCATTTCGATGAGCAATTCAGGATAACGTGGATTGGTGGCGTACCCGGCTGCTTTCAAGCCTTTAGCCCAACCTTTATAATCATTCTTATCCAATTTAAAGAGCGCTGCATACCGAGGCCTCAACAGAAATTCAGAATGATCTCGAAACGATTGTTCGGGACTGTCATAAACACGAAAGCAATCATTAATATTATCATCAGGGCGGGTTACGGATTTTCCTTTCCACACTCCGCCACATTTAATACCAAAATGATTATTCGCCTCGCGCGCTAGGTAACTATTCCCATTGCCTGATTCAAGCAGTGCCTGAGCAAGTTTAATGCTGGCGGGGATACCGTATCTGTTCATTTCTGCAATTGCCACCTGTTTGTAATGACTGATGTAATCGTTCCCTGCCATGGTGGGCCGCCCAACAGAAGGAGATGAAGAAGTTTTTGAATTGGAGCCAGATTTAGGGGACGATAACGTGCCCCTCCGACTTGAACATGATGTAACCAACATCATGAGTACAAACATGCCATAAAAAAACTTCTTCATGCAGTAATGTTGTGCTTAGTGCTTATCTTTTTGTTGACGAGAATTTGTTTTGCTTAGCATCATGATCAAACATATCCAAATGATATTGTCTAATTGTAGCGAGTACTTTTGCAGTCCAACCTTTACTCGTCGAGTACCCCGAACGAGCTATCGCTTTTACCCAAGCCTCGTATTTTTCACCCGGATGTTTATCAAAAAGACTTTGAGTAGTCTTTTTTCTTTTCACTATTCCTACAAAATCATCGTACGAGTCCAATACTGACCGATAACCTTTGTAAGCTGACCGAATAACGGTACTATTGTTCTTTCCTTTGACACCAAAATGGTTATTCAAATTCTTTGCTACCCTGCTACCACCATTTCCGCTTTCATGCATGGCGATGGCTAAGATAACCGATGCCGGAACACCATGTTCCTCCATCATTTCTTTTGCTATTGGACTGTACTTATCGACATATGCCGCATTACTTTGAGCCGAAACCTTTGTTAATCCAAAAGTTCCCAAAGCTAGTATCAGTACAAAGCTTTTTAATTGTTTTAAATTCATGAAGAATGTTTTAGTTCACAAATTACTTCTTGCGTAATACAAAAAGTCCGTCTCGAATTGGTAATATCACCTTTTCTACGCGCTTGTCCTGAGCTAAACGTGCATTCAAATCAATGATCTGCTTTGTTTGGTTGTCTGGTTTTGAATGCAATACCTTACCTTTCCATAAGACATTGTCAATCAAAATAAGTCCCCCAGACGGAACTTGATTTATTATCGTTTCGAAATAAAATAAATTTCTCTTCTTGTCTGCGTCGATAAATACTAGATCGAATGTTTCATTCAATGTAGGTAGTATCACCGCCGCATCGCCAATGTGATACCTGATTTTGTCAGCAAATGGCGATTCATCAAAATAACCTTGAACCCTTTCTTGCTGCTCTGCATTGATATCAATGGTATGTAATAGACCATCTTCCTTCAGCCCTTCAGCGAGACATAAAGTTGCGTATCCAGTAAAAGTCCCAATCTCTAAAATACGCTTGGGAGCAACCAATTTACTCAATAAAGAAAGAACTCTTCCCTGGTAATGTCCAGATAACATATGGGGCATTGTTTCCTTCAAATAAGTGTCCCGATTTACCATTTTCAGTAACGAATTTTCTTCGTCTGTAGTATGTTCCAAATAGGACTCTAAATCGCTGTCAACAATTTCCATAACCGCAAAGGTACCAAAAAACATATTTAGTATAAAAACTTTTTTTTACTAAAACCTGATTATCAATCAAATACAATAAACCTTTTGTAAAGGACGTTTTTTTAAAATTGCCTCAAATGCATAAAAACCCAACATCTTCAATTTTAAAATTTTATTTCAGATCACAATTTCCCCAAAGAAAAAGCCTTCTAAAATATGATATTCTAGAAGGCTTTTTTATTATTGCACCATACCGGTATTACGCAAGATCAGCTGTGATCAAGCGTAAGAATTCGGATCGCGTTACATCATTTTGAAAAGCTCCTGTAAATGCAGAAGTTGTTGTCACAGAATTTTGTTTCTGTACGCCACGCATTGCCATACACATGTGTTTACATTCCATGACTACAGCTACGCCCAGCGCACCCAAAGTTTCTTGGATACAGTCCCTGATTTCATTAGTGAGCCTCTCCTGAACCTGAAGACGACGTGCAAAAATATCAACGACACGCGGTATTTTACTCAATCCAACAATATGTCCGTTAGGAATATAAGCTATATGGGCTTTACCGAAAAAAGGCAACATGTGGTGTTCACAAAGAGAATAGACTTCAATATCTTTGACGACAACCATTTGACTATAGTCTTCTTCAAACATCGCTCCACGTAATACCTCTCCAGCATCAATATCATAGCCATGTGTCAAAAATTGCAACGCTTTCGCAACACGCTCTGGCGTCTTTACTAAACCTTCACGTTTGGGATCTTCCCCAAGACATGCCAATATATCGGTATAATGAGAAGCGATTCGTTCTACCTTTTCAGTATTGTATTTGTCGATCTTAATATATCCATCCAACTCTTCGTTGTCAAATGAGTGCTGACTCATAGTTTCTACTATTTAAATGTATTAAAGTTTAATCGCCAAAATATTCGACGTAATTATTTTCTGTTTCGTGCAAACGGACACGATGTAAAATTACTCCCTGTTCATCAAACAAGGGTTTTAGAATCTTAAATATCTCGATTGCGATATTTTCAGTTGAAGCCATCACACCCTGCATAAAATCAACATCTAAATTAAAATTACGGTGGTCTACCTTATCGATGATGCTACGATTGATAATTTCCTTCATCATCTTTAGGTCAATCAAAAAACCAGTTTCTGGATTAACATTTCCTTTAACTGTGACATAAAGATCATAATTATGTCCATGCCAATTCGGATTGGCACAAAGACCAAAAACCTGTTCATTCTGCTCCTCACTCCAGTCTTCACGATAGAGCTTGTGCGCAGCACAGAAACGTTCACGACGAGTTATAAATACCATAATAATACAAAGATAAGGCTTTAGGCGCAATTTTAACATTTCAATTTGAGGAATGCCGTCAGAATACCGTAATATAATGAAATGCTTATACCATTCTTCATTCAAAACCGATAAAAGTTCCGTAGTCTAGTTCTTAACTATTAGAGAACGCATGGCTAAATTTGAAACCGAACGTTGCTTACTCTTTATGAGAATACCAGTGTTTATATATTATTGGCTCTTTTACGTAATTTTTCTTATTATTTGATTGCGTTTTTAGTTAGGTTTAGTTTAGGGTTAAGTTAGGGTTAGCTTAGGGTTAGTTTAGGTTCAACCTATATTATCCCTATTTAAAAGCTAAACTAAATAGCTATTAAACCGCTATTAATGTATAATAAAGCAGTGGCTACTTCTAACTTTTAAATGCCGAAAAGAATGCCGTTTCACCGCGCTTATCAGTAATGATATTGTTAGCAAAAGCCAAATCATCCTATGTATAAAATCAAAGTCAGATCTGTCAGTTGGACGAATACCAAGTACTATATTTTGTTTTAAAATACTTTTGCGCGCAAGATAATTTGTATTTTTCCCTCAAAAAAGAGTTCGTCATGCAAATATTAGTTATTGCGGCTACTTCATTTGAATTGCAGCCGTTCCTGGAAGTGGCATCAACATACGATCGATGCGATACCCTCATCACTGGTGTTGGCATGGTGGCCACAGCCTTTGCGCTAGGAAGAGCACTTCATGAAAAAAAATATGATCTTCTTATTAATATAGGAATAGGGGGATGTCTGGATCGGCATGTTGAAATAGGTTCAGTCATCCAAGTGGTTTCAGAGTCATTCGTTGAGCTTGGCGCGGAAGACGGTCATAACTTTATTCCAATAGACCAATTGGGCTACGGAAAGTCTAAATTTTCCTCGTGCTTATTAGCTGACAAAGAGCTTCGTCTCCCATTTCTAAAACAGGGGGAGGGCATTACCGTAAACAAAGTACATGGTCATACAGAAAGCATCGAAAAAATTCAAAAGCTCCATCCCAATAGTCTCGTAGAAAGTATGGAGGGAGCTGCTGTTTTCTATGCTGCGGACAAAATAACTGTTCCCGTTATAGAGATTCGCGGTATTTCGAATTACGTAGAAAAAAGGAACCGTGCCACGTGGAACATTCCGTTAGCTATCATGAATAGTAATAAGGCACTTATAAAAACATTGGAATATCTGAGCAACTTATATTTAAAAATTTAATATGAAAGTCATTTACATCTTAAAAAATGACATAAAACTATACAATTAGCGTGTTCAAATCTTCAAAATATCAATTTTAAATAGTAGATTTGTAATCAAAAAATTGACACTATTTTACAACTGATGAGAGAAATACAATTCAGAGAAGCACTTCGTGAAGCAATGAACGAAGAAATGCGTAAAGACGACAAAATATTTTTATTAGGAGAAGAAGTTGCTGAGTATAACGGAGCTTACAAAGTGAGTCAGGGTATGCTTGATGAATTCGGCGCAAAACGTATCATTGATACACCTATTGCTGAACTTGGTTTTGCGGGTATTGCTGTTGGAGCGGCAATGAATGGTTTAAAACCTATTGTGGAATTCATGACATTCAACTTTTCACTTGTTGCTATCGACCAAGTGATCAATGCAGCTGCAAAAATCCACTCAATGAGTGGTGGACAGTTCTCTATTCCAATGGTCTTTCGTGGTCCTACAGGAAATGCTGGCCAACTTGCAGCTCAACACTCTCAAAACTTCGAGAACTGGTTTGCAAATACACCAGGTTTAAAAGTCGTGGTACCTTCTAACCCATATGAAGCTAAAGGTCTATTAAAATCATCGATTATAGATCCAGATCCTGTCATCTTTATGGAGTCTGAAGTAATGTACGGCGATAAAGGACAAGTTCCTGAAGAAGAATATTACTTGGAAATCGGAAAAGCTAATATCATCCAGGAAGGTACAGATGTAACTGTTGTATCTTTTGGTAAAATGCTTCCTCGCGTTGTCATTCCTGCAGTTGAAGAATTGAAAAAAGAAGGTATCAGCGTTGAATTAATCGATTTGCGTTCCGTACGTCCAATTGATTACCCAACAATCATCGCATCTGTTAAGAAAACGAATCGCTTAGTGATTGTAGAAGAAGCATGGCCATTGGCATCTATTTCTACAGATTTAGCATTCAATGTTCAACGCAATGCATTTGACTACCTAGATGCGCCTGTAATACGCGTAAATTGTGCCGATGTACCACTTCCTTACGCACCAACATTAATCGAAGCGGCTCTGCCTAGCGTCGAAAAAGTTGTAAAAGCTGTTAAAGAAGTATCTTATATCAAAAAGTAATTTTTGTTAATTATAAAAAACCCAAATCCCTTTTACCACGTAGAAGGGATTTTTTTATATATTTAAATTGCCCAATTATTACTGATAAAAACATAAAAATTATAGATATGAAAAAATTAAGAATAACCTCATTGATCGCGGTATTTGCTTTCTTTGTTCTCGCGGCTTCCGCACAAAAGAAATATACACTGCGCGTAAATCCGGATGCAGGAAAAAAGATTTCACAAAACCTGAGTATGACCATGGACATCGATGCCGCTGGTCAAAAAATGACTACAGATCTCAACATGGGGTTTGATATAACCAATACAGCAACAAAAGATAATTCATTCGCATTTGATTTAAAATACACAGGAATCAATATGAAAATGAATATGGCAGGAATGGACATGGCATATGACTCAAAAAATCCAGAAGCTAATGATTTTTCTAAGCAGATGCATGCTACGTTAGGCAAGCTGCTAGAAAATAATATAACCTTCAATGTAAACCAACTTGGTAAGTCGTCGGATATCAAATTACCTGAAGGCATCAATATGCCGTTTGACAAAAGTATGTTCGAAAATATCAGCACTGTATTACCTGAGCAACCGGTTACCATCGGAGATTCATGGACATCAAAAACAGAATCTGATGATTCAGGAATAATGGTAGAAAGCAAAATGACATTAATCGAGGCAAATGAGCTTGGTTACAAAGTAAATGTGGAAGGAAAGATGTTTGGTCCTGATGCAAACCAGGTCGGCAATCTCCAAGGTTTTTATGTTTTGGACAAAAAAACCTGTCTTACCAAGGCAACCGAAATGATAAGTGATGTAGATATGCCGGAAGCCAAAATAAAGACCACATTAAAAAGTCAATAAACCATCGATTAGAACAAAAAAATAGGGACCTGTTGGTCCCTATTTCATATAGATAGTTTTAAAACTACGCGTTAATCTCTTCTTTGTATTGCTCAGCGGCTAACAAAGCGTCTACATCAGCAGCGTTGTTCAATTTAATACGAACAATCCAACCTTCTCCATACGGATCAGAATTGACCAACTCAGGAGATGCATCAATAGCCTCATTAACAGATAAAATTGTAGCTGATACAGGCAAAAACAAATCAGAAACAGTTTTTACCGCTTCAATTGTTCCGAAAACTTCATTTGCGGCAATTTCATCACCTACAGTGTTAATGTCAACAAAAACGATGTCTCCCAATTCACGTTGAGCGAAATCAGTAATCCCTACAACTGCTTCATCACCTTCAACACGAATCCATTCGTGATCTTTGGTGTATTTCAATTCTGCTGGAAAATTCATTGTATTTAATTTTTTGATTTTTAATGCCGTGAAGTTACAAAATATCTTCAATTGTCAAAAATGATATTCATCATAACATTTTTGTGCTTAATTTTAAGCTATGAATCTTCAAATCGAAAGACTTTACCAAATTTCACGAAAGAAAGCGCGACTCATTATTGGCCTGATGTCCGGCACTTCACTAGATGGGTTAGACATTGCACTATGCCGCATAGAGCATGCAGGAAAAATAACAAAAATACAGCTGGAGAAATTTTCTACCATGGAGTACGACGACGAATTTAGGACACGAGTTCGAGAAGTTTTTGCAAAACGCCATATCGATCAGCAGCTCTTTTCCGGACTCAATGCCTACATTGGAATAACCCATGCAAATTTAATCAATGCAGCCTTAAAACAATGGAATATTGCGAACAGTGAGATTGATTGTATAGCCAGTCATGGACAGACAGTTTACCATGCTCCCAAATCGTTGACAAAAGATCAAAATTGGCCAAATAGTACCTTACAGATCGGAGATGGGGATCATATTGCAGTGCATACAGGTATCATAACCCTATCAGACTTTAGACAGAAGCATATCGCTGCAGGGGGAGAGGGGGCACCTTTAGCAGCTTATGGCGACTACCTACTTTTTTCACATCCGACAGAAAATCGTTTCTTACTGAATATTGGAGGGATTTCTAATTTCACATTTATCCCAAGCCACCAAACCAAGTTGAAAGCATATGCTACTGACCTAGGCCCGGGAAATACCATGATGAATCAATACATGAAGACGCACTTTGATACAGAAATGGACAAGGATGCTCAGATGGCAAAAACTGGCTATGTAAATGAAGATTTATTGAATCAGCTTTTGGCGGAAGAGTTTCTAACACTACCCTTTCCAAAAACTACTGGCCCAGAACTATTTAATCTGACCTATCTCCAACGAGCACAGCATAGCTCTAAGACAACGGATCTGCCTCACAAAGATGTCATGGCTACCCTTAATCGTTTCGCTGCTCAAGCGATGGTTAATGGAATTCGCAGCCAGACTGAAGGTCTAACCGATATCGCCGTTTATATCAGCGGCGGAGGGCTACATAATCCTTTGCTGTTTGATTATATCAAAACAAGTTTACCAGCGTGTAAGGTGCAAAGTTTTGCAACATTAGGTATAGATCCTGATGCAAAAGAAGCCGTTCTCTTTGCGCTATTGGCAAACGAAACCCTAGCGGGCAACAAATCCAATGTAGCGTATATCAAAGATTCTCCCGCTGTATGTATGGGTAAAATTAGCTTACCCGAATAGTTATTCTGTATCGATGGCTTCTTGTAAAAACTCCTTGAAAGGAAGCATACTTTTATAAGACGCCACGATATTATCCAGTGCATTTTTCGCAGATAGCTCTTTTACAGTTAACGATCTGTCCAACACAAAGCTCTTTAATTTGATCAGGTCAATAAAAGGATTATCTTCGTTATAACCCGCAGGAGCACGTTTTAACAGATCCTCTTTAAATAGCGCAATTTTATTTTCGGACAACACCTCTTTCAAAATATCATCTAGCTTACCACCATTATAATCGATTTCTTGCCTAATTGCTTCTAAATGTTGCTTTTCAGGTCGCCAGTAGCCACATGCTATAAATGAATTTTCTGCACCGATATGGATATAGTACTCTGGTCCTTGTAGCTTTCTCCCATCTACAGATATCCCTGCACCAAACCAGCTTTTGTAAGGTGTTTTATCCGTTGAAAAACGCGTATCGCGGTAAATCCGAAATAGACATTTGCTGGCCTGTATGGTGGTATTAATTTTAGGATCAAACTCACTTAAAGCCGCAATTAAATCCGTTAAAAAGCTTCTTACATCAACTAATGCGGCTTCATACTTTGCCCTGTTATCAGCAAACCATTCCCGAGAATTATTAGCTTTCAATTCCGTCAAAAAATCAAAAGTAGATTTTTGAATGTGACTCATATTACGATCAATTAATTAAAATTAAGAAAACATAGACCATTGGCGCAGCCAATAACAATCCGTCAAATCTATCCAAAAACCCTCCATGCCCAGGTAATATATTACCCGAGTCTTTGACCTGTAGGCTACGCTTTAACATAGACTCGACCAAATCCCCCAAAGTACCCACAACGCTAATAATTACCGCAACAGTTATCCATTGCCAAAGCGGTAAATAACTGAAATACTTTTCCAGATTCACCGTGGCAACAATAGCCAAAATCAATCCCCCGAAAAAACCTTCCCATGTCTTTTTAGGGGAAATTCTTTCAAATAATTTACGCTTTCCAAAGCTTCGTCCAGCCAAATATGCGCCAGTATCATTTGTCCACAATAAAATTAAAAAACCTAAGGGAAGCACATAATTAAAACTACCCTGCATAAACCCTAGTTTGGAAAATAGGAAAAAAGGCAGTGTAACATAAGCTATACCCAAAAAAGTATAGGCGATGTCGTTAAAAGGGAACTTTCGTTTCTGAAAAAGTGAAACAATATAAGTCACGCTTACAATAGGAATCATCAGCGCCAAAAACTTAACATTTAATAGGTCCAATGAAATCAATGAACCTAAAATAAATAGCAGCAAAGCCAATAGTATGCCTAACCATTTATTTGGAGCGCGTTCATCCGACGAAACGATCCCATAAAATTCATAAAGGCACCATGTACTGAGCAATGTAAAAAAGATGGAGTAAACGTATGCCCCAAAAAGAGTGGCTGCTATCATGACAGCTACAAAGATTACTCCTGTTATTGCTCTTGTTTTCATAAATTAATATCCCCTTCTGCTTCTTCAATTAGTCGTTCAGCCATTTCGATAGATCCTTCGTTGACATAAAGTTCAATTTTTCCAAATAGATAAGAAGAATCTTGCTTATTCAAAACAACAGCAGGAATTCCATGCTCTTCCAACATTTGTTTGACTATCTCTGCCTGAATAGCATTTGTATATGTTTTAATTTTTTTCCAATCGTTCTCCATCGTTTTCTTTTTGGGTGGTTCGATAAAATAAGAGTACAAAAATAAGAGTAAAAATGAAGGCTACAAGATATATCCACCAAGATTGTAACTCAAATGCATTGAGCTCATCATAGCTTTTTCCTTGCCTAGCATAATAGAATGAGATAACCGTAGCTCCCGCATTGTTAACAAAATGCCCGAAGATGGGCAATAGGATGTTTTTGCTCCATAGATAGAGATAACCAAAAAAAGCACCCAAGAGCAAGCGGGGTACAAAACCAAAAAACTGCAGATGTATTGCACTAAAAATAACCGCTACAATCCAGATAACAACCTGGGGATTATGCAACCATCTTCCCACTATATTTTGTAAAACACCTCGAAATAACAATTCCTCTCCGATGGCAGGTATCAGCGCCA
This sequence comes from Sphingobacterium sp. UBA5996, assembly GCF_002429765.1. Taxonomy (NCBI): domain Bacteria; kingdom Pseudomonadati; phylum Bacteroidota; class Sphingobacteriia; order Sphingobacteriales; family Sphingobacteriaceae; genus Sphingobacterium; species Sphingobacterium sp. UBA5996. The sequence continues at coordinate 53,065 of NZ_DJAS01000018.1, read as the reverse complement.
ACACAATGATATTGAACAGAAAACCAAGAATGCTCGATTCCATAATAATACCCCGAATAAGATCTCCCGAATCCTTTTCACTCTGTTCCATCCAAAGCTGTACCGATTTCATATTCTCTGGAAGTTTTAACGACTCATTCCAGTGACCGATCAAATTCATCACCGGCATAAAAGCAAGCATAGCCAGAAAGATATAGGCAAACTGTATTGCGTTAGGTTTATCATCAAGACGGAAATACTTAATTCCATAGCCCTCCCGAGTATCCATCAAATAAGCAGGGATCACAAATGATCCTAAACTACTCATAAACAATAAAAGGCGCATTTCATTGGCCGATCCATTCATGACCGCCGCTAATGAAAAAACCTGTCCCGTCATTTTATAATAAAAAAACAACGCGATAAAATAGACTACTTGTGATATGAAAGTAAAACCGATAACCATTAAAATCAACCGCAACAACGATTGAAAAGGGTGGGTAGTTTGCGCTGGAAACATATGTATTAAATATACGCTAAAGATAACAATAAAAGCAGGTAAAGCCAATAAATAGCCGAATGCTGATCCATTCAAAATCATCAAAAGTTGCTATTGTATATGATCTAATCGCATCAAAAAGGGCTTTGAAAATTTTCAAAGCCCTTTTTGATGCGTATCTCATTAATTTACCCGAACTGGGTCTGCTGGCTTCTGAAGATTTTTGTATGGATAAGTTTTCATTTCATCCAACAGTATTTTCACTGTTTTCTCCAGTTGAGGATCACGACCTTCCAAAAGATCTTTCGGCAATTGTTCGATAAAAACATCCGGAGCAACGCCTTCATTTTCGATGATCCAATTTCCTTTGAGGTCATACACACCGAAGTTTGGAGATGTTATCCGCCCTCCATCCAGCAATGGAGGATAACCACTGATACCCACTAAGATTCCCATTGTGGTGCGCCCCACCAATTTGCCCAAGCCTTTAAAACGGAACATGTAAGGCATCATATCACCGCCAGAACCGGCATTTTCATTGATGATCATGGCTTTCGGTCCATAAATACCGTTACCGGGTGTCGCGAATCCTTTTCCATCACGAATACCCCAGCCGGCAATTAACTCGCGGGACAAGAGGTCGATCACATAATCAGCAACCCATCCACCACCATTGTTCCTTTCGTCCATCAGAAGAGCCTTTTTATCCATCTGAGCGAAGTAATAACGATTGAAATAAGTATACCCCTCAGGACCGGTGTTCGGCATGTACACGTAAGCTATTTGGCCATTACTCAAATCATTCACTCTTTTACGGTTTCGCTCTACCCATTCCATGCTACGCAAGTTCATTTCATCACCAAAAGAAATCGGTTTAACGATGACTTCACGTGCGCCAACCAATGAAGGTTTTGAATTGATCTTGAGCATCACTTGCTTCCCGACAGTATTGTCAAATAGGCTATAGATATCTTTATCTTCAGTTAATTCTGTACCATTCACAGCAACAATATAATCTCCTTCCTTGATGTTCAATCCAGGTTCAGCCAATGGTGCTTTGAAAGACGGATTCCATTCTAGACGCGTAAATAATTTAGCGATCTGATAGTATCCATTCTTTAGCGTATAATCAGCTCCAAGAACACCAACAGAAACTGAAGGTGTAGAAGGCTGATCTCCGGGATAAATATAATTATGTCCTACGACCATTTCTCCCATCATTTCATTCAATAAATAACCGAGATCAGAACGATGGTTGACAAATGGTAGAAATTTTTCATATTTAGCTTTCATTGCTTTCCAGTCGGCGCCATGCATATTTTCCACGTAAAAATAATCCTTTTGCATTGACCAAACTTCATTGAACACTTGCTTCCATTCCGCTGCAGGATCCACCAGTTGCTGGATTCCAGCTAATTTAATTTCTCCAGCAGTAGGTGAGGCAACTTTTTGTCCAGCATTTACGATATTAAATCCATTTCCCGTTTGGAACAACATTTTCTTACCATCAGCACTAATAACATAACTACGTGCATTTTCCACTAAGGTTTTGTTTTCAAGTTCCTTAAAATCATAGGCACCAATCGTTCCACCGCGTTGATAGGTCAATTGATTAGGTACTAAACCATTCAAGTTCCAATAAGGTCCTGCTGGTAGAGGAAGCGCAACAATTCTATTTTCTATACGATCGAAATCAACCTGAATAGATTTGTCGATTGGCTTGCTTGTCATTGCGGCTTCCTTTTTATCTTTTTTAGGAGATTTCTTATCGTTCTCTTTTAAGCGCTCCTTTTTATTAGTTTCTCCTTCTTCCTTTTTATCTGCGTTTTCTTCACGGATTTGCTCCTCATCACTATCATTTTTAAAGAAAGATGGCGTTTTGCTCGAAAGAATAAAAGCATAAACTGCATAGTCTACATTTCGCTGTACAGCGGACATATGTAAACCAGAATTCGTTAAACCTGTATTGGTACTTGCCGTAAAAAATAAATATTTACCGTCTTGAGAGAATGCCGTACTACGAGCAGAGCTCATACCATCGGTGATCTGCTGGGTTTTCTTTGTGTCCAAATTGTACATGAATACAGCAGGTACGCCATTTTCCAGCGTACGAATAAAGGATATCCATTTAGAATCTGGAGACCAGCTTGGCTGGAAATGATTGGATACCCGCCCTGTTTGGCCACTTAATTTATCATCAGCAACTTTGACAACTGCTTTAGAAGCGATATCAATATAATACAGATTGAGATGCGAATCATTGTAAAATAATTTCTTTGAATCGGGCGACCAAGTCGGCTCAAAATAGAAATTAGTTTCACCCAAATTAAAATATAATGGTTTATCTTTTCCGAACTGATCTGTCAGCACCAACTGATAAGATCCATTTTTGTCTGAAATATAAGATACCCATTTACCGTTTGGAGACCAATCTGGAAAACGCTCATGAGAACCCGGTGAATTTGATAGATTTCTAGCCTCGCCCTTTTCTTTAGGCACTGTAAATATTTCTCCTCTCGCCTCAAATAGTGCGCGCTGACCGGTTGGTGATAGTGTAGCATAGCGTATATCATCCTTGATATCTTTATAATACGGCCTTTTATACATCACATCCGTGTTTACACTAATATGCAGCGGAGTTACTTTATTATTGCTTAAACTCAACGTATTTAGTGCTCCAGCATATTCAAAAATCAAATCTGTGCCATTCCCATTCAGCGAACGCACATCATAGTCTTTGAAATCTGTTAATTTATCTACCTTCTTGGTCTTGGTATCATAACTGAAGATATTAACGATTTTATCGCGGTCAGATAGGAAATAAACCTTAGTACCCAACCATAATGGCTTAACGTCATTGCTTTTAACTTGTGGAATTGCTTCTATTTCTTTGGTTTTCGTATCGAAGATCCAAATAGTCGGCATACCGCCACCCCGATAACGTTTAAAGGCTACCCGGTCTCTTTCTGTAGGATCGGTATTCTTGATATAGGCCCAATAGCGACCATCTGCAGAAGGGCTGCCTTGCGTGGCTTCAGGCATCATCAATGCCTTGTCCATTCCTGACATTTGTATATTGGAACTATATAATCGCGGACTTAAAGCATAGGTAAAATCTCGCGATGTTGTATAGTATACTTCATCATTGTTGAGCCATCCACGTAATACATCCGAAGAGGGATGATAAGTGATACGCTTGGGTTCACCTCCTGCTACAGGTATTACATAGACGTCGGTATTTCCGTCATAGTTGCCTGTAAATGCCACTTTCTTACCATCAGGAGAAAACATCGGATTTTGTTCTACACCAGGATTGGTTGTTAGTCGTCTCGGATTACTGCCATTTTTGTCAGCAATCCAAATATCTCCACCATACACAAAAGCGATATTATTAGCGCTTATAGTTGGATTTCGAAGCAATAAGGTTTCTTGCGCTTTTGCTGACAGAAAAGTTGTTCCGACCAAAAATGCTGCAATTAGCTTGAAGTGAGTTCTATTCATAAACATGTTAAGGTTAAAATTTACCACATACAAAACTACGATTTTGCATAGTGGACCTAGTTAGTATATCAACAAAGTTGCATAAAAAAATGATTAAAAAAAAAGCCCTGCTAAAAATAGCAGGGCTTTTCTTTATCAACGATTAAAAACCGTACTCTTGTTCGATTTCCAATACAATACCTTCGTCAACCAAAACACGTCCACAGTGTTCGCAAATAATAATTTTTTTGCGCTGGCGGATTTCCGACTGCATCTGAGCAGGAATTTTATTGTGACATCCTGAACAGCTATCGCGGTCAATTGAAACCACAGCAAGTCCATTTTTGAATGAATTACGAAGACGGTAGTATACTTTGTTCAACCGATCTTCTATATTAGCCTCAGCTTCAGTAGCTTTCGCCAACAATCCATCTTCTTCCTTTTGAGTTTCAGAAGTAATGGTTTCCAATTCTTTCTTTTTTCCTTCAAGTTCGCCTTTGCTATACTCAAGATTCCCTACAGTAGTATCGTAGTTTTCTGTTTTATTGCGAATCTCGAATTCTGCTTCTTTAATTCTCTTTTCACAAACCTGAATCTCAAGACCTTGAATTTCAATTTCTTTTGAAATAGCGTCATACTCGCGATTATTCTTTACCTCATTTAGCTGCGACTCATATTTCTTGATAGCGGCTTGGGCATCCTTAATCATGTTCTTACGCTTAACGATCGAATCTTCTAAATCGTCTAAGTCTATTCTGATCTTCTCAATACGAGTTTCTAAACCCGCAATCTCATCTTCAAGATCTGCAACTTCCATAGGTAACTCACCACGAACTTGGCGAATTTTATCTATTTTAGTATGAATGGCTTGCAAAAGCCATAATGCTTTCAATTTTTGTTCTACGGTTTGTTCCATCAACTGTAGTATTTTATAGGGTTTGTATCTATTTCTGTTGTTAAGGTTGCAAAGTTAGGAAATTTTTTCGTAATAATGTCGTACAATAATTCTTGCGTAAATTGTTCGCTCTCAAAATGTCCTGTATCAGCAATGACGATTTCACCTTCAGCATCAAAGAATTCATGATATTTGTAATCCGCCGTCACAAAAAAATCAGCACCCGAACGTTTAGCAGCTCCGAGTAAAAATCCACCTGAGCCACCACAGACAGCTACTCGTCCAACCTTTTTACCCAAAAGTGCTGTATGACGAATAACATTAAGTCCAAGTTTTTCTTTAAGATAAGCTAAAAAATCCAGTTCATCCATTGGTTCTGCTAAATTTCCGATCATTCCAGCCCCAATCTCACTGACATTATTAGCAATATCAATCAGATCGTAAGCTACCTCCTCATAGGGATGGGCGTCATAAAGTGCCAAAAGCAGCTTACGTTCTATGCCTTTCTGATAAATCACTTCTATCCGGGTTTCTTCAACACGTTCTTGCATGCCAACCTCTCCAATTGCAGGGTCCGCACCAGCCAACGGCCTAAAACTACCATAACCAGCCGTATTAAAGCTACATTGATCGTAATACTTTCCGACTTTTCCGGCTCCCGCATCGAATAAGGCCTGCCGAACATCTTCAACGTGACTTCTCGGAACAAAAACAACCATTTTTCGTAAAATATTTGTTTTAGATTCCAAAATCGCCTGATTCTCCAAACCTAGCTTGGTCGCAATCTTTGTATTCACGCCACCCGTAACATTATCCAGGTTCGTATGAATCGCATACAATGCTATTTTATGTTCGATTGCCTTAATAACCGTACGCTCCACATAATTCTTTCCATTGAATTTCTTCAATCCTTTAAATACAATTGGATGATGTGAAATAATTAAATTACAGCCTTTATCAATAGCTTCCTGGACGACCGATTCTGTACAATCCAACGAAATGAGCACTTTTGTAACCTCCTTATTCGCATCTCCCACAATAAGTCCAGCATTATCATAAGATTCTTGTAAATCTAAAGGAGCAAGCCGCTCCAAATAGTCAATGACATCTTTAATTCTCATGGTTTACAATTACCTCCTTTTCTCTAAATTTATTATGTTCTTCTAAAATCCGCTTATTTGCATTAATTTCAAACCAGTAATTTGCTAAAGTCACAAAATGCATAACAATTAGCACGCCTGAAATAGATAATGGTAATGGAATATTTGTTGCTAAATAAATCCAGGCATATAAGGATCCTTTTCTAAAGGTAGGATTTTCCTCAACGGCGATTTTCCGATCATAGAATTCGTTAATCAAAGAATCCCGCAAACGTGCAGCAACCTGAAAATTCCAATAAATATTCACCAAAGGGATTGCGACCAACCACGATTGGTTAAGTGTCATTAATCGATTTTCTGGGGCAACCAATTTTAAAGTTTTCCGGATCGTATTTGCAAATAAAAGCCACACGATAATACGTATAGCGACGATAGCCAAGGCTGTATAAATTACCTCCGGCTTACTCAATTCTCTTACTAGTTCCTCTTGCGTCATTGAAATATCTATTGCTTATTTATTTTCCCTTTCTAACAAATCTACTAATTCTTTCAGCTTTTTTATTTGCGGATTGTGATCAGCAACAAATTCGATTGTTTTAAAACCAAGACTTTTAGCTTTTTTATAAAATGGATAAAAATCATCCTTCTCCCACGCGGTCCCATCTTCATACGTTAAGATGTAGGTTGTTGGAATCCCATTTCGTTTCGGATTTATCAAATGAATTCTATCTGTAAGTGTTTTTATAGGGTGGGGGACGTCTCTCGGAAACTTAGTATCATCTTTTACCCAAAAAGGAAGAATATAGCCATCCTTTTCAAATTTCAAGAGTCCATTATCCTTACCCGGCTTCTGCATCAAATTTATCACTGACTCCTGGTCTGAAGGAAGGATAGCATCCAAATAAACCATTTTTTTGATTCGATCCGGAAGGCTGTCTGCTACAGCCGTTATAACCATACCACCATAACTATGTCCAACCAAAATGATATCATGAAGATCCTCAAACAAAATTGTATTCACCACATCATTTACATGAGTTTGCAGTCCAATAGATGAATCTGCTAGATGATAACGCTCTCCTAAACCAGTTAGTGTGGGACGGTAAATTTTATTTCCTTTTTTCTCCAATTCGGTAGCCGTATTTTTAAACTGCCAGGCACCGCCCCATGCCCCATGAACTATTACATAGGTAGAAGACTGTGCATAAAGACATTTGCCTAAAATAGTTAATGAAAAACAGAACATTAAACCAAATAATCTACAGTATTTCATATCGTTATATTTTTGAGTAATTTATATCAATTTATTTTTGTTTTACAGCGAATTATTCTATTCATCTTATTCTCACATAAAATTGAAGGATAAAAGACAAAATGTAAGCACTCACTCAACTCGTAAAGACAACTTAAAACCTATTTCTAGCAATTTTACAGCTTTATTATATAGTACCAAATAAATAGGGTAGGGGAGAGCCATCAAACATACAAAAGGAATATAGTCGGTCTTTTATGAAAATCATCCTTTCGTTTTCGCCATTCAGCAATTGTAAAGCTCTGTATGGATTCATCTGGGGCTGTCATATTGGATGCTATACAGAGTAAGGTCGACGGCTTACAGGTTTTCAACAATTCTGCTAAAAGCTGATTATTCCTAAACGGGGTTTCAATAAAAATCTGCGTTTGTTTTTCACGTCCTGACTGGAGCTCCAGACTTTTAATTTCTTTGGCTCGTTCTATTTTATCGATTGGCAGATAGCCATGAAAAGCAAATTTCTGACCACTGAACCCCGATGCCATAAGAGCAAGCAGAATTGAGCTTGGACCAACAAGTGGAACAACTTTGATTCCCAGCTGATGAGCACGGGCAACAATTGAAGCGCCCGGGTCAGCCACACCGGGGCATCCTGCTTCCGACATCAAACCCACATTCTTACCCTGCGTTAGGCCATCAAAAAAATCATTCATATTTCCTTTATCGCGCGCATGTTTCCCATAGTCATGAATTTTGAGCGCGCTCTGCGGAATCTTTAAACCCGCAAGTTTTAGAAATTTACGTGCTGTCTTTTCGTTTTCCACAATATACTCGTCCAATGAATTTATCGTTTCCACCAAATAAGGAGTAAACGACTGGAAAGCTGCATCTTCACTCAAAGGAACAGGAATTAAATATAATATGCCATTTGCCATAATACAAACGTACTAATTAAGCTCGATTTGACTATACTAATTTTAAACTTAGCATTATTTAACCTTTTTAAATCATTAAAATTTCGAATTTTAAACTCATTATTAGTATTTTAGCATAAATATTTAGTGCAACAATAAACATCATTCAAATGATCACACAAATTACAGAAGGCGTAAAAATCTCGGTTGAAACCATCTATCAATCTGAGTATTCGAATCCGGACCGTGAACATTTTATGTTTGCTTATCATATTAGCATAGAAAATCTCAGCGATTACACTGTTCAATTGATAAGCCGCTATTGGAAAATTTTTGATGCAAAAGGAGACTATAGAGAAGTATCAGGTGATGGTGTAGTAGGAGAACAACCCGTTATTGAGCCTGGACAAACCCATCAATATACTTCAGGTTGCAATCTCAATAGCGAATTCGGATTTATGGAAGGATATTATAATATGATCCGAACACTAGACAACAGCAGCTTTCATGTTGAAATACCACGGTTCAATCTGATTGCAGATTACGCGTTGAATTAATTTTATCAAGGCAGTATCATTATTGCCAATTAATCATCCAACGAAGCTTTTTTCGCATCGAATAAGAAACTATTTCTTTATTTTTGCGAGCGTTCCAAATTAGCGGGTTATACCTATTCCTTTTGAATTCACGCTTCATGTGATGGAAAAGGTAAACCGAATACAGAACGCCACCCAATGCATTAAATTAGTCAGCAATCAAAAAGATTATTGATTTAATATATAAATAACTGATAATCAGAAATTTAATAAAAAAAATGATTATCAACATAATACCTACTACCGGGGATAGAGATCTCCTGGAAGGTACCGTGTTGTGTAATTTAATGAATATAATTTAGGGTGATATAACGTGAGTATTTTAGCTACAGAACAAGTCAGCCATTCTTTCCACGATCGATGGCTTTTTAAAGATTTACATTTCGGACTCCAAAAAGGAGATCGAGTAGCCTTGGTCGGAATCAATGGAACAGGTAAGTCAACCTTACTTGCCATTTTAGCAGAACGAATTCTACCGACTTCTGGAAAGGTTGTAAAAGAAAAAGGCATAAAAATTGGCTTCTTAGAACAGGATCCTGATTTCACAGGATTAAAATCTATCAATGATTTTATTTATAGTGCAGACAATGACCAGCAACGTCTTATCCGCGAATACGAAGAACTTCTTTCGGAAAGTAATATCGATGAAAAGAAGCTAGAAGATCTGACAGAGAGAATAAGCTCTTTGAATGCGTGGGAATATGAACATAATATAAAGACGATTCTCAATCGGCTAAATATTATGGATTTTCATCAGGATATTAAAAGTCTTTCAGGAGGTCAACGAAAACGGCTGGCATTAGCCAAACTTTTAATCGATGAACCTGATATCTATATCCTCGATGAGCCTACCAACCACTTGGATATAGAAACCATTGAGTGGCTAGAAAAGCTGTTAACGACAGGAAGCAAAACCGTTCTTTTGGTCACTCACGATCGTTATTTTTTAGACAATATCTGTACGGAGATACGCGAACTGGATAGGGGTAATCTCTATAATTATAAAGGAAACTATTCCTATTTTCTAGAGAAAAAATCTGAAAGAGAAGCGATCGATGCAGTGATGGTAGAGAAGAGCAGAAATCTTCTTCGTCGCGAATTGGAATGGATGCGGCGTCAACCTCAAGCACGCGGTACAAAATCCAAATCGCGTATCGATGCATATTATGAATTGGAAGAAAAATCTAAAGCTATTAAAGGAAACGACTCGGTACAACTTAGTGTAAAAGTGAGTCGACAGGGATCGAAAATATTGGAACTAGATAAAGTTTCTAAACGTTATGGCACAAAAGAAATCATACAGGATTTTTCCTATACGTTCAAAAAACTAGATCGTATTGGTCTAGCTGGAAAAAATGGAACGGGAAAATCTACCTTTTTAAACTTGATCACTGGTGAAGAATATCCTGACGCTGGAGTTATCGCTGTTGGAGAAACAACAGTATACGGATATTATAAACAAGGCGGATTGGAAGCAAATGAAAATGACCGTGTATTGGATGTTGTGAAGAATGTAGCAGATTATATTGAGATGGCAAACGGAGAGGTAATTACAGCTTCCCAGTTATTAACTCACTTTCTATTTCCTCCTGAAAAACAGTTTGGTTTTGTAAACAAGTTGAGTGGAGGAGAAAGAAAACGGCTACAGCTCATGCGTGTGTTAATGCGGAATCCAAATTTTCTTATACTCGATGAGCCTTCAAATGACTTAGATATCGACACCTTAAATGTATTGGAAGATTTTCTCGATAACTACAAGGGTGTACTCATCCTGGTATCACATGATAGATATTTATTAGATAAACTAACGGATCAACTTTTTATTTTCGAAGGAAGGGGGAGAGTCCAAATCTACAATGGAAACTATGCTGACTTCAAACTCGAACAAGATGAGATCCAAAAGGCAGAGAAAGAAAGACAGAAAAAAAATATTCAAGAACAGGTAAAGCCAGTTGCAAAGGAAGAGAAGAAAAAGCTTTCTTACAAAGAGCAGCTGGAGTATAATAAACTCGAACAAGAGATAGAAAATCTCGAGCAAAATATAAAATTGAAAACGGAAGAGCTTAATCAATTAACAGATCATCTAAAGCTTTCGACACTTGCGGAGGAAATTGAATCGATACAAAAGAAGATAGATGAGAAATCAGAGAGGTGGTTATATCTTGCTGATTTTATGTAAAATTTCATAAAGCGTTTCACGTGGAACGAAGATAAAGCTTAAATTTGTAAACAAATAAAAACCACGTTTCACGTGGAACAAGAATAGAAATATGTTTAAAAAATATAATGTAATAGTAGTTGGTGCAGGTCATGCTGGCTGTGAAGCTGCAGCCGCTGCTGCGAACTTAGGTTCGTCAACATTACTCATCACAATGAATATGGGGGTAATAGCCCAAATGAGCTGTAATCCCGCTATAGGTGGAGTTGCGAAAGGTCAAATTGTACGGGAGATTGATGCGATGGGTGGATACACAGGTATCATTGCGGATAAATCAACAATCCAGTTCCGCATGCTTAATCTATCTAAAGGACCAGCTATGTGGAGCCCACGTACGCAAAATGACCGGATGCGATTCGCAGAAGAATGGAGGTTACAATTAGAGTCTCTACCTAATTTAGATATGTGGCAAGACACGGTCAAAGAGGTCATCGTAAAAAATGGTAGAGCCTGTGGCGTCATCACTTCAATGGGAATTGAAATAGAATCCGATGCTGTCGTATTAACCAACGGAACATTTTTAAATGGCGTTATCCATATCGGCGATAAGAAATTTGGAGGCGGTAGAACAGGAGAGAAGGCCGCCACAGGTTTGACCGAACAGCTTGTTTCACTCGGCTTCGAATCAGGTAGAATGAAGACCGGAACTCCACCAAGGATAGATGGAAGAAGCCTCAACTATGCGCTGATGGAAGAACAATGGGGTGACGAAAAAAGAGGTAGATTTTCTTATACAGATGTAGATATACCCACAGAACAACGTTGCTGTTGGATCACCTATACCAACGATAAAGTACATGAAATGCTACGGACGGGTTTCGAAAAATCACCCATGTTTACCGGACGTATTAAAGGTTTGGGGCCTCGCTATTGTCCTTCGATAGAAGACAAAATTAACCGTTTTGCAGAACGTGACCGCCACCAGATATTTGTCGAACCTGAAGGTTTCAAAACAGTAGAGATTTATGTAAATGGATTTTCTACATCACTACCAGAAGATGTTCAACTAAAAGCACTACAATTCATCCCGGGCTTTGAAAATGCTAAGATGTACCGCCCAGGTTACGCCATAGAATATGACTATTTTCCGCCAATGCAATTGGATCTTACACTCGAAACGCAATTGGTAAAACATCTATTCTTTGCCGGCCAAATCAATGGTACAACAGGATATGAAGAGGCGGCTGCTCAAGGTTTCCTAGCGGGTATTAATGCACATCAACGTATCAATGATGATAAAGAACTTATCTTAAAAAGATCCGAATCATATATAGGTGTATTGGTTGATGACCTCGTAACAAAGGGAACAGAAGAACCTTACCGGATGTTTACATCAAGAGCAGAACATCGATTGTTACTCCGCCAGGATAACGCGGATATTCGCCTTACTCCATTAGCGTATAAATTGGGACTGGTAGGTGAAAAAAGAGTAAAGAAAGTACAGGATAAAATAGATAACTCTACAAATATAATCGCCTACTTAAAACAAAATTCCACTAATCTTGAAAAGATGAATACCGTACTGGCTGATGTAGGTTCAAGTGCACTTGCTCAAAAAACCAGATTAAGTAATGTATTGGCAAGACCTCAGGTTAGTATTCAAGATATCATCAAAGGGGATGAAAGTTTTGCGCAATTTGTAGCACAATTCGATAACGATACCATAGAACAAGCAGAGATCAATCTTAAATATGAAAGCTATTTCGAAAAAGAAATAGAGATTGTAAATCGCATGAAAAAGATGGAAGATAGAGAAATAAATCCGGACTTCGATTATAGTTTGTTAAATTCACTGTCCATCGAAGCAAGGCAAAAATTATCGAAGGTTAAACCACGTACACTTGGTCAAGCTTCACGAATCTCGGGCGTTTCACCTTCTGATATCAGCGTATTGATGGTTCACATGAGTTAAATAACTGATTTACAGATTTTTAATCTAAATACATATATAAGCTTAAAATAAGCGATTTAAGACAATATTCTATTTTTTATGACAACTTCTTCAAAAGAAAATAAAAGTAGCTCAGAAAGGCTAAAAAATAGCTTTACGCCAAGATTACTTATTTTAAGCTTGTTTATCATGCTTATTGCCTTATCAATACAGTGTGCGAGTATACAGCAACCAACTGGAGGGCCAAAAGATTCTATTCCGCCTAAGATTCTATTGGAAAATCCGCCGAATTTCTCGAAGAATTTTACAGAAAAAAAAATAGTCATCACTTTTGATGAATACATTAAACTCGCCAATCAACAAAAAGAATTTAGTGTGACGCCCGATATGGGGAGCAATCCGGAATTTAAAGTCAAGAAAAAAAATCTTGAAATCACCCTTCCAGATTCTCTTGAAAAGAATACCACATATAGCATCTACTTTGGTAAAGGACTTGTCGATTATAATGCAGGAAATGCATTGGTCAATTATGCTTACGTGTTTGCTACCGGAGACAAAATCGACTCGCTCAGCATATCTGGTAATGTAAAAAGTGCAATAACTAAAGAGGTAGAGAAAGAAGTTAAAGTCTTATTGATCCCCATTAGCCAAGATTCTATTTTTGGTAAAAAGAAGGCAAATATATTTACGACAACAGATACTGCAGGCAATTACAAACTAAATAATCTAAGGGAGGGAACATACCGCATTTACGCACTCCAGGAAAAAAATAATGACAGAATCTATAACGGTGCCGACGAAGAAATAGGTTTCTTAAAAGATTCTATCGTACTAGAGCGAGATCTGAGCAACATTAATCTTGAAATATTCAAGGCCACTCCAAAGAAGTTTAGAACGTTAGAAAAGAAATTTGAAAAAAATGGAAGTGTACTCCTTATTTTTAATAGAAGAGTAGAAAAACCCAACTTAAATATTCTTGATGATGAAGTAAATAATAAAGATAAAATCATACGCTTTGCAAAAACCTCTGATTCTGCGACCTTGTTTATTCCAAATTTAAAAATAGACTCTTTAAAGTTGGCCTTAACGGAAAATGAGAAGCCACTGGATACCATCCTGGTTAGAAAAGGAAACGTAAAAATAGAACAAACAATAGACCCTATTTTTACACCAAATAACGGGAGGGTCGATCGCATCACTCACCTTCAAGTGTCCGCTTTCACACCAATAAAAAATATAGACAAGACAAAATTAAAATTCAAGGAAGATTCTTTGGTGCGGACCAATTATCAGCTGGCTGTGGATACAGCGAATTCAAACATCTACCACATTCGATATAATTGGAGGAAGGATAAAAAGTACCAAATTGAATTTGCAGAAGGCGCTATTACGGGCTATTTTGGAGAACAAAACAAAGAAAAAAAACTGGATCTTACTTATGATGATAGTGAAAACTATGGGGATCTTACCTTTGATTTCACGGACCTCGATAGCAATACAACATACTTAGTCGAATTGATCAATGAGAAAAAAGACAAAGTCTATCGCTTAGACAAAATAAGCATAGATAAACCGGCAGTAGTGTATAAACAATATCCAGGCGGTAAATACAGTTTGCGTGTAATCCGAGACGATAATGATAACGGTATCTGGGATACCGGAGATGTAGAAAAAAAGACTTTTCCAGAACCCGTTGTATACTTAAACAAAGTATTCACGATACGAGCAAACTGGGAGCAAAAAGACAGTTTTTCATTAAGTGGCCTCAAGAAAGAATAATCGAGGCCACTAAAAAAGCCTTTTACACATTCCTAAGTCGTTTAAGCTAAAACCAAGAACTGTATAGAACATAATTATGCGGTAACTGTAGTAACAAATCTTTCTGTTCTTCAGTTAGCGCTTTTATTTTTTTTGCTGGCACACCGGCATATAGGAATCCGGACTCACAGCGCGTATTTTCTAAAACGACAGCCCCAGCAGCAATAATTACATTCGATTCGATCACAGCATTATCCATTACAATAGCGCCCATACCGATAAGTACGTGATCTTCAACAACGCAACCATGTACCATAGCTTGGTGTCCTATGTTTACATAACTGCCAATTGAAGTACCACATTTCTTATAAGTGCAATGTACAACAGCTCCATCTTGGATATTTGTATAGTTCCCTATTCGAATATAATTGACGTCGCCACGTATGACAGCATTAAACCAGACCGAACAATGATGTCCAATCTCAACATCACCTACAATCGTCGAATTGGGCGCTAAGAAGCACTCTTCAGCAATTAGCGGTGACTTATCCAAAACGGGTAAAATAAGTGCCATATCTCTTAGAAAATTGTATCCTGTAATATTTCGGAATGCTCGGGATGGTCAGTTGTATAATGCAATCCTCGACTTTCCTTTCGCAACATCGCCGATTTCGTAACAATGTAAGCTACTTGAATCACATTTCGTAATTCACAAAGTTTGACAGAAAGCCTGGTATTTCTATAAAACTCCTCTGTCTCCTCATATAATAGATGGAGCCGCTTAAGCGCTCTTTCAAGCCTAAAATCAGAACGGACGATACCAACATAATCGCTCATGATCTTTTGGCATTCGCGCAAATTGTGAGTCACCAAAATATCTTCATTAGAACGCGAGGTCTCAGAATCATCCCATTCAGGAACATCACTTATATGACTGATTGTTTCAACCAATTGCGTCGCATCTAAGAATATACGATGGGCATATACAAGTGCTTCAAGCAGCGAGTTGGAAGCCAGTCTATTTGCGCCATGCAAGCCTGTAGAAGAACACTCTCCGCAGGCATAAAGATTGAGAATACTGCTACGCCCAAAATCATCCACATAAATTCCACCGCAAAGATAATGCGCTGCAGGTGTCACCGGTATAAAGTCTTTGGACATGTCAAGTCCAATAGAAAGACATTTCTCATATATATTCGGAAAGTGTTTGATAATATCGTCCTTATCCCTATGCGTGATATCGAGATATACATAATCAATACCAGATTTCTTCATCTCCGCATCAATAGCTCTAGCCACGATATCTCTCGGAGCCAACGAAGCTCGCTCATCATAGTCCTCCATAAAAGACTCTCCATTGACTCTTCTTAAAATACCTCCAAATCCTCTCACTGCTTCGGATACGAGAAACGCAGGTGAGTCCTTAGGGTTATATAGTGACGTGGGATGAAATTGCATAAACTCCATATTACGCACCTTCCCTTTGGCTCTATACACCATCGCAATACCATCGCCAGTGGCAATGGTCGGATTAGTTGTGCTTGAATATACATGCCCAGCTCCACCGGAAGCCATTACCGTAACCTTACTCAAAATTTTATCTACGTGATGAGAAAATGTGTTGAAAGCATAGATACCATAACACGTGATATCCGTTTTATTCTTATCTACATATTCACCCAAATGGTGTTGTGTGATTAAATCAATGGCAAAGTAATGTGTTACAATTTCAATATTTGGATCGACATGTGCCTGCTCTAATAGTGCCCGTTCTATTTCGTAACCGGTGATATCCTTGTAATGTAATATGCGATGCGCCGAATGCCCCCCCTCCTTTGCTAAGTCATAAAGTCCAGATTCTTCCTTATCAAAGGATGTTCCGTAGGAAATCAGCTCTGCAATACGATCAGGAGCCTCGCGAACGACGTTTTCCACAATTTCAACATCACATAATCCGTCCCCAGCTATCTGAGTATCAACAATATGCTTTTCAAAGCTATCGGACTTATCCACAACAGCAGCTACCCCCCCTTGCGCATATTTTGTATTTGACTCATCCTCATTAGACTTCGTGACTATCAACACTTTACCGAATTTAGAAGCTTTTAATGCGAAGCTTAATCCAGCTATACCTGATCCAATGACCAAAAAATCGACCTTTCTATCTGCCATATATTTTAAATTCACAAACTATCCCCAAAAGTGACGATTCAAATTAACGAAAAATGTGGAAAACGTGTAAATAAAAGGTTAAATAAAAATGAAAAGTATTTAACAATTTCCAAGTCCCCTACTTTCCAGCTAAATTTTTGAAACTTTTCCGCATAAAACTCTTGAGATTTCCACAATTTTTAAACACAAACTATTCAACAAAAAAATATGGAAAATAAAAAATGAATAAAATTAGCATTTTAAAAATCAGCTATTTAATCTAAAAATACTGTTGAAAAATTGTTGAAAACTCTATAAAAACCTAAAATCAAAATGAAATCAAAGCTATTTATACCACTTTTCCACACCATAATAAACAATAAGAGATCTTCTATTTAAAATAATTAGTATTTATTGAAAAAAAAGATTGTGGAATACGTTCGAAAATCTTTGTTTAGTTTTGTAAAGTTCAATCAGACGCTTCTACGTTTCGATATTTGGAACTTGTAAAAGATCCCATCGAAATATTCGAATCTGATTGAGTTTGTTTAGTTTTTATTCATTCTATTCGCTTTCTAAAGTGGTTTAGAAAGCAATATTTATTTAATTTTTTTTTGATATGGATTTAATGTGATTTTAAGAGGCTTAATTTCAAAATCTGTTGCACTTTTTGCAATCGAAAGCTTATATAGTTCGATATTTTAAGTTTTTAATTTTTATTATGGATTTTATGGAATTCTAAGCTGCTCAAATTGTTAAAAAATGCTATTTGTAAATTTAGCTTAGATGCTGTGAGGTTTCAATATTCGCTATTTTAAAGAAAATAGTGCATTTTATTGGATTGTAAAGTGCCTGGACCTGTTCCAAATAGTTTATCTGTTGACTTTTTGCTTTAGAAAACTAATTTTAGTGTGCTTTAGATTTGTCTATTTGTGTTTTTATAAAAATGGAAATTTAATAACTCATTCTGAGCTATTGGATTTTTTGGCATTGATTATTCAAGCAATCAAATCATTGAAATTCTTCCAGATTGATAGATTTGAGGTGTATTGATATAAATTTTTGAGCTTTAAGCACTTTTTAGTTAAGATATTTAACTGTTTTCTACGATGTAGATTTTATATTCAAATCTATAGGCGTCAAATTTTAATATAAACGCTTTTACAATTGAGTATTCAATTATAATCAGATTCAAATACTTTCTGTAAGATTGTAGACGACTTTATTTGAAAATTTGATTTTAAACGCTGAAGTAGATAATTAAGGGATTGAGATTTTTTAGATAAAATAATTTGTTCGAATAATGTATTGTAGTACAAACAATCTTGTTATATTTGTTGCCCGACGTCAATTTGTATTTGGAATTAGTGGATGTTGGCTTGTGAGATTTGAGTATTCTGAATGATGATTTAGAAGTTTTATTATAAAGAATTCTAAAGGGGTTTATTTTTTAAATAAACGCTTTACAGATCGAATAGATTAATGTTAAATGATAATTTTATCCCCTATTCAATCCTAAGCGATTAAGTGTATTTTAGAATTTAAAAAAGTGTTTTCGAATTGCTATTTATTTTAAATCTAAAATTTATGTATTTAACTGTATATTATTTTTTTAGGTTATTATTTTAAAGCTGGTTTATTTATAGATTTTGGTAAGTAATTGGTGCACTATAATATTTAATTCCTTTTAATAGCGATTTTATATTTATGTCTAACAGTTTTAGAAATAACAGGCTGCGCCTTTTAGTATGATTTTGTAATTCGAGTGCCAAAATAAGCCATTGATCTACAGATTTTGGATTGATTTAGCTCATTTTTATATTAAACCTCTTTACAATTGAGTAAATACCCATTTATTGGATTATATCGTTAATATTCGATTCTCAGAGGGTTTGTTTAGAAAACACACAAGATCGATTTTGGGTAGAATTCGATAGTAGACTATTATTTTTGATAAATAGGCTTTGAGATTAGTTTATAATTGAATTCGTTTTATATATATAGAAATATTCAATTCTTATCGAGTTTATTATAAATATACATTTCCTAGATCCAGTTCCTAACTGGTTGCAATTGATTTGTCCTTATAAGATTATACTATTTACCACACCTCGAGTTTTTTTTCAAAATATGCTCTTCTAGCGACCTTACTTTATTGCGTAAATTTTGATTGTATAGTATGCGCTAGTTGAATGTGTATTTGCAGTTCAACAGTTGTTAGCGCTGTGTTTAATATTATCTGGAATTAGTTCGAATTACAAAGCACTAATAAATCTGCAGCGCTTAATAGGCAGCTTGCGGTAAATGGAAGTTAGAATGAAAAATAGAGCTACAGACGATTGTCAAGCGCTTTATTCTCCATTTTGCTACACATATTCAGTATTCTTTCTTTTCACCGTTTCAAATTCATAGCGTATTGGCTGATTTAACCCCCTGAGAATTCAATAAAAATTTATTGATCAAGTCCTAGACCATAAATCAGTTTTATAATGACTTTAAATCCGCAAGTCGTATTAAATGTTAATAAATAAAGCTTCGTTTTGTGGCATATTTTTCATTGTTTTGTAATGTGGCGAAGAACGTTCCTTAGGCTCCGAAAGAGGAATATTAGCGAAACTGATTTTCTAATATAGAAATAGTTTACAATAAACCCGCTGAGCTTTTGATAAAGGATATATGTCTTAATTACATGCTTTATATTCGATTCTAGAAGGGTTTAGTTTGAAATGATCTTTTTTTATTGTTTTTTAGAGATAATAATTTAACTATTAATTTTAAATATAAAAGCTTTATAGTTGAAGAAACATTCGGTTTTCTTTCTTGTTTGCTAATCCAGATCATAACTGGGAGCGATTATCGGATCAGATTTCGGAATTGGTACCATCCAGTAACCCGGATAATTAATACAAATCAGTTGTAGCCGAAAAAATAATTGATATTTTCATTATCAACCATTAATATCCGAATGCTAGATACTATTTCCTGTTGATGTGAAGGGTAAATTGCGATCATTAGATTAATTTGCTTTTAATTGACTTTTATATATGCAACAATGCTTATTTTTGTCATTCACAAAAGTTGAAACTACCCGCATGGAAATTGTAAATTATGAGCTTCAGGCCAAAGGTTATATCGATGCTCCGATCGATCCTTCATTGGATTTGGTTGAAGAAATCCAACGATTGAAGAAAGAAAAAAATGCTGTAATATTGGCTCATTATTATCAAGAGTCTGAAATTCAGGATATAGCCGATTATATTGGAGATAGCCTAGGACTATCACAAGAGGCAGCCAAGACGGATGCGGATTTAATTGTTTTTGCTGGCGTGCATTTCATGGCGGAAACAGCCAAGATACTTTCGCCTACAAAAAAGGTTATTTTACCTGATGCCAAAGCTGGTTGTTCGTTGTCGGATTCCTGTCCACCACATCTTTTTGCGAAGTTTAAAGAACAATATCCAGATCATCTGGTCATCACTTATGTGAACTGTACCGCTGAATTGAAAGCGCTTTCAGATATTGTATGTACATCAAGTAATGCTGTTCAAATAGTGGAGAGCTTGCCTGAGGACCAAAAAATCATCTTTGGTCCCGATCGTAATCTAGGGACATACGTTAAAAAGAAAACTGGCCGGGATCTAGTCCTTTGGAACGGCGCTTGTATGGTGCATGAGATTTTTTCCCAGGAAAAAATTGAACGTTTGAGAGCCGAATATCCGGATGCGAAATTTATTGCCCATCCAGAGTGTGAAGATCATATTCTAGCGAACGCAGATTATGTCGGATCTACAGCTGGAATGCTGAAATTTACTCAAAATGATGCAGCTCATTCCTATATCGTTGCTACAGAATCAGGCATTCTCCATCAGATGCAGAAAGCGAGTCCTCATAAGACTTTTATACCAGCGCCACCCAACAATGCTTGTGCATGTAATGATTGTCCACACATGAAGCTGAATACGCTTGAGAAGCTCTACAATTGCCTTAAGTTTGAATCGCCTGAAATTCTTCTTCCTGAAGATGTTATTTTTCGCGCCCAGCGTCCGATTGAACGCATGCTGGAAATATCGGCGAGCTTGGGACTATAGCGATTAGCATAATTTGGGTATTAGCGATAGAAGAAAAGACTGGTTTTCGATAGCGAGCATGAGCTTTTCTTTTTTCCATAGCAGAAACGAGAATTACGACTCGACAAGTGCGGAAAACTGTTGGATTTTATTGCGACAACTGTTTTGTAATGTCAGTACGATCAATCTTTGAGATGATTGTTTGGCATTATCGATAATAAACTTTTAAACTTTTTAACATGTTTGATTTTGACAATACCGAGCGAACCAATTTGGAAGAAATGGGTGAGTTCGGACTGATTGATTATATAAGCAAAGCTGTGGAATTAACGGAGAAGTCTACCATTAAAGGTATAGGTGATGACGCCGCTGTTTTGGATTTTGAGGGTAAGAAAACGTTGATATCCACTGACTTACTTTTGGAGGGAATTCATTTTGATCTTCGTTATGTTCCTTTAAAGCATCTAGGTTACAAAGCTGTTCAGGTCAATTTGAGCGATATCTACGCAATGAATGGAATAGCGTCTCAGATTACCTTTTCAATAGGCTTGTCCTCAAAATTTCCATTGGAAGCCGTCGAGGAGATTTATCAGGGAGCTTTAATTGCGTGCAAGAAATATAACGTTGATTTAATTGGAGGAGACACGTCTGCTTCAGCACAAGGATTAGTAATTTCTGTCACGAGTATAGGTTACGCTGATGCAGATCAAATCGTTTATCGTAGTGGCGCTCAGGAAGGCGATTTATTATGTGTCTCTGGCGACCTGGGGGCTGCTTACATGGGCTTACAGCTGCTTGAGCGTGAGAAGGATATTTATCTAGAAAATCCAAATGTACAACCTGATCTGGAAGGGAAAGATTACATCGTTGAGCGGCAATTAAAACCTGAAGCCCGTAAAGATATTGTAGCTTTATTTGCTGATCTGGGAATTAAGCCTACAGCGATGATGGATGTTTCAGATGGGCTTGCTTCAGAGATTCTTCACATCTGCCGACAATCGGACAAAGGCTGTCGGCTATATGAGGAAAAAATTCCGCTTGATCAGATGACTTACGATACTGGACGGGAATTTGGAATTGATCCGACTGTAGCGGCGTTGAATGGCGGTGAAGACTACGAATTATTGTTTACAATCGCGCAGGCAGATCACGATAAAATTAAGAATCTGCCAGACATCAGTATTATCGGTTATATGACTCCCAGATCCGAAGGTTGCGAGATGATTTCTAAATCTGGAAATCTTTATCCGATTACAGCGCAAGGATGGAATGCTTTTAAGAAGAAAGATTAAAAAAAAGACCTGTCTTAGACAGGTCTTTTTTATGTTTCTTCAGTTTCTAAGATAAATTCTTCCTCTTCATTTGGATCTCTTCCACCAACGTTGAAATTGTTGTAGCCCAAGCCTACTTCAATCTGTAACAATCGCTGCTGAAGCATTTCAAGAATGGCCAAAAAGTTATAGACGAACTGAATTTTATTTTCTGAGTTTTTAAGAATTTCCTGAAAATCCAATTTTTTGTTAATCTCAATGAGTTCGGCTATTGCTTTCTTTTGTTGTTCAATTGTGTAAGGGTATTTGACAACCGTATGGGTTACTTCTGGCGGACGATTACGGAATTGATACATCATTTGCTCGTAGATCATCATTAGGCCATAAAGGTCGAAGTTATCCAAATTTTCGCCGCTAGAATCTAGCTTAAGTCTTTGCTGGATATCGAAACGTATATTGCCTCGGCTATAGCATTTTAGACGATTCTCTTCCAATATTCTAAGATCTTCGCAGGTTTCTTTAAATTGTTTATAGAGAATAAGTTTTTGAACAAGATCTTCCCTAAGATCAATTTCATTCTCATTATCGTCCAAATCTGGACGAGGCAATAGCATTTTAGCTTTAATACGCATCAGCGTTGAGGCAACGAAGATAAATTCACTTGCCATTTCCATATTGAGCGCTTGCATTTGGCTCACATAAGACAAAAAATCATCTGTAATCTTTGAAATTGGTATATCGTGGATGTTTAGTTCATCCCGTTCGATAAAAAATAATAGTAAATCAAAAGGTCCCTCAAATTGAGGAAGCTTGATTTCGTAGCCTTCTTCTACTTGCATATCTTATACAAATTTACATATAAAATCTTTTGCAGTAACGCTTATGCAAACTATTCATTATTTTATTTGTTGTACCTCAATATGTAAATGCGATTTATTTTAAAGATTAAATAAATTTGTCGTTACTTTGTGAGTATACATCATGTAAATAGCATACTATGCAGTTTGAGACTGGAGAACTATTAAGTAAAATAAACGATCCCTCTGATCTTAAAAAGCTAAAGGAAGACCAATTAGAACAATTAAGTCAGGAATTACGTCAATTTATTATTGATCAAGTTTCGGTTAATGGTGGTCACTTTGCAGCAAGTTTAGGAGTTGTCGAATTAACGGTAGCATTACATTACGTAATGAATACCCCCTATGATCAATTAATTTGGGATGTCGGTCATCAGGCTTATGGGCATAAAATTCTAACGGGTCGTCGCGATATATTTCATACCAATCGAATTGAGAACGGAATCTCGGGTTTTCCCAACCGTTTTGAATCCCAGTACGATGCATTCGGAGTTGGTCACTCATCGACTTCTATTTCCGCTGCGTTGGGTATGGCAGTTGCATCTCAGATAAAAGGTGAAAAAGACCGCCAGCATATCGCCGTGATCGGTGATGGCGCGTTAACAGGAGGAATGGCATTTGAAGCATTGAATCATGCAGGAATTTCTAAATCTAATCTTTTAGTAATTTTGAATGATAATTGCATGTCGATAGATCCCAATGTTGGTGCCTTAAAGGAGTATTTGACAAGTATTACCACCTCAAAACGATACAATAGATTTAGAGACGATATAGCAGCAGTATTAACTAAGATTTCCGAAGTTGGTCCTAATGCTTTGGGGATTGCCAAGAAATTGGAAAAAAGTATAAAAGGAACTTTACTGAAGAATGCTAATCTCTTTGAATCTCTAAATTTTAGATATTTTGGCCCAGTTGATGGGCACGATGTTAAGAAATTAGCAAAAACGCTTGAAGACCTTAAGCATATACCAGGCCCCAAATTATTACATGCTGTTACTGTTAAAGGAAAGGGCTTTGCGCTGGCTGAAAAAGATCAGACAAAGTGGCATGCCCCTGGTTTATTTGATAAAATTACAGGTGAGATCAAAAAATCGCTCAGTGATAAACCTGTAGCTCCCAAGTTTCAGGATGTCTTTGGACATACCTTAGTGGAGCTCGCAGAACAAAATGATAAGATCGTGGGGATAACGCCGGCAATGCCATCAGGATCTTCTATGAACATCATGATGAAAGCTATGCCCGAACGTGCTTTTGATGTGGGTATTGCTGAACAGCATGCTGTCACATTCAGTGCGGGACTAGCAACTCAGGGACTATTGCCATTCTGTAATATCTATTCGTCGTTTATGCAACGAGCATATGATCAGGTGATCCATGATGTTGCATTGCAGAATCTGAACGTCGTTTTCTGTTTGGACCGTGCGGGCGTTGTAGGCGCAGATGGTGCGACACACCATGGGGCTTATGACATCGCATTTATGCGCTGTGTGCCGAATATGACTGTCTCTGCTCCGATGAACGAGGAAGAATTGCGTAATTTGATGTACACAGCTCAATTGCCGGACAAAGGACCCTTTGTCATCAGATATCCCAGAGGAAATGGTGTTATGCCAGATTGGCGCCGCCCATTTATGGAAATCGAAATTGGAAAAGGACGTCTTATAACGGAGGGAGAAGAGCTTGCTATCTTAAGTTTTGGAGCTATAGGAAACGAAGCTGTTAAAGCTGTACAGCATTTGAATGAATTAGGTATACATCCAGCACATTATGATCTTCGGTTTGCCAAACCATTAGATGAATCCTTACTCCATCAAGTCTTTAAGAAGTTTAATAAGATTATTACAGTGGAAGACGGAAGTTTACAGGGGGGCATAGGCTCGGCTATATTAGAATTTATGGCTGATCATGGTTATCACAGCCAAGTAGTTCGTTTAGGTATTCCAGATAAGATCATTGAACATGCTGAACAAAATGCGCAGTGGAAGAACGCACGCTATGATGCAACTGCAATCATCGTAGAAGCTAAAAAACTTTGCGACGGAAAATTAACCAATTCAATGGTCGGATAAAACCTATGCACTTGAAAAATAAAAAGGAGATCCATCTGGATCTCCTTTTTTATTTTTCAAGTTTTAAGTTCATCAGGAACATCACATGTTACAATGTGTTTTTTCATTCAGGTAATTTATACGGATTTTTATTTTACAAGTATGTATTAATTTGGTGAAATGTACATTAGCAATGATGTTAAGTTGGCTTTAAATTCTTATGAATTTATTATTAAAAATATATGAACCAAAGATTGTAAATAGCTATTATTTTGGTTAATTTAGATCAGCACCTTAGGAAGCGAGAAGTAGTAAGTTTACACGTCTTTTGGTTCTTTTTTTTAAATAAATTTGGAATGTTAATAATTATTTTTAGAGATCAATTTTAGCGCTAGTTTTCCACAATTTTACACTGTAAATTACTGACATATAATTGTTTATTAATTATTTTATATTTTAGTTTTTTAGCTGATATTTTTTTGTCATCTTCGTTCTCAGAGAAAGTTATCAACATATTTTTTGTCGCGTATTGTAAATCAACTTATTAACAATTTTAGAATGGAAAAAACGTATTCAAGTGTCTGGAATAATTGTCTTTCGATTATCAAAGATAATATACCAGCACAAAGTTTCAAGACCTGGTTTGAACCTGTGAAAGCAGTCCGTTTGGAGGGTGACGTTTTGACTATTCAAGTGCCTAGCTTATTTTTTTATGAGTGGCTAGAAGAACACTATGTGGGAATTCTTCGCAAGACCGTAAAGAAATTTTTAGGAGAACAAGGTAGATTGGAATACAATATTGTAGTAGAGAAGTCTTCAGCTTCTCATCCTTATACGACTAATCTTCCATCGAATGGCAATGGAGCGGAGGGGAAAAGGCAATCGATCCCTGTACCGGTATCTTTAAATAGAGATATCAAAAATCCATTTGTTATTCCTGGATTGAAAAAATTGCAGGTTGATCCGCAATTGAATCAAAACTATACATTCGAAAATTTTATCGAAGGTGAATGTAACCGTCTTGCTCGATCAGCAGGATATGCTGTCGCTAATAAGCCTGGCGGCACTTCATTCAATCCGTTGATGATTTATGGAGATGTTGGTTTGGGAAAGACACACCTTGCCCAAGCAATCGGAAATGAGATCAAAAGAAATCTTCCCGATAAACTGGTCATTTATGTGTCGTGTGAGAAATTCTGTCAACAGTTTGTGGATTCATTGAAAAATAATACGATCAATGATTTCGTTAACTTTTATCAGGCAATGGATGTCATTATTATGGATGACGTACACAACTTTGCTGGTAAAGAAAAAACACAGGATATCTTTTTCCATATTTTTAATCATTTGCATCAATCTGGTAAGCAGATTATTTTGACTTCAGACAAAGCACCTAAAGATTTAGCTGGTTTGGAGGAGCGTCTGCTTAGTCGTTTTAAATGGGGATTGTCTGCAGATATTCAGATTCCGGATCTTGAGACAAGGATGGCAATTTTGAAGAAGAAGATGTATTCCGATGGTATTGACTTACCAGAAAATGTCGTTGAATACGTCGCAACACAGATCGATAACAGTGTTCGTGAATTAGAGGGGGCAATGGTTTCACTTTTGGCTCAGTCTACATTGAACAAGAAAGAGATCGATTTGGGGTTAGCAAAATCGATGTTGAAGAATTTTGTAAAGAATACACACAAAGAAATTTCAATGGATTTTATTCAAAAATTAGTTTGTGAGTATTTCGAAGTTCCTGTGGATATGGTAAAGTCGAAAGTTAGAAAGCGAGAAATCGTGCAGGCCAGGCAAATTTCGATGTATTTAGCAAAGGCACATACCAAATCTTCACTCAAATCGATCGGAGCATTCTTCGGAGGAAGAGATCACTCAACTGTTATTTATGCCTGTCAAACCGTAGAGGATTTAATTGAAACTGACAAGAAATTTAAAACTTACGTGAGTGACATTATGAAAAAGTTAAAATCTTAATGTCGATTACTTTAAGTAGAAAGCAGAAAGGGCAGTCCAAAATGGATAGCCCTTTCTGCTTTTTTACCTAAAAGCTCTCTATTACATTAAAAACGCTAGCGTTTAGACATTCTCTCTTTCATTTTTTCTTGTTGTTCATCAAATAACTTAACTTGTTCAGGAGTTAGCCACGATTTGATTTTGGCAGATTGCATCTCTTGAAGTTGCTTAAATTTCTCCATGTTCGCTTTTCGATCCCCACCATCATTTCTTAGTGCAGCCCGTTGCTGAGCCTGACTTAGCGTAAGATTATAGATTGAATCTTTTTGTGTTTGATTGAGGCTTAATAATTTGTCTAAATGCTCTACACGCATTTTAGCTTGTTCTTCCGGACTACGTTGCTGACGCTGTTGAGCGGAAACAACACCTGTAGCGCTTAAAAATAAACACGCTACTGCCATTAAAATTTTCTTTTTCATCGTTTGTATAGTTTATATCATGAGTGCTTGTCGTGGCACAATCATTTGTTCATTAAAGACCGAGAAGAACTTTTAAGCTTCTCCGCTTTCATATAGAATATAAATTTGATGAAAAGGTTTAGTATAGCAGCTGCTCTTAACAAAATTTAAGGTTGATTAACACTTTGATTCACTGTATCATGTAGTCTTTTACAGAATAAGTCCTGCTGGAGCGCGTCGTGAAATCGAAGTCCGATCGGTAAGTATACCAAGTTGATAGCAGCAAAGTATTTTCTAAAAGGTTTTAAACGTTGAAAGTCTTTTTCAGTTGTCAATACTATTTTGTTGCTACTCGTCGAACTGTGGTAAGATTTTAAAATGTGATTAATATCAGATTCGTTAAAAGAATGGTGATCTCCAAAGGAGATATGTGTAATTGAATTCGTTTTGTCTTGGAGATAATCTACCATCGGTTCAGGTTTCGCAATACCAGTGACCAAAATAATGTCTTTGCCTTTGATATCAACTACACTTCCCTTACTATCAATGGGTTCGAGATAGTCAATATAACTAAATACGATTAATGCTTCTTTGTTATAATACCTGATTTTGTTTTCTATTTGTCTTTTGTCTTCGGTTGGAAGTTCAATTGGACATTTCGTAATGGCTATGATCTGAGCACGCTTAGCCTCAATAAGGAGATCTCTAAAATTTCCTGTAGGAAATACGAGCATGGGATGTGAAAACGATAGAAAATCAAATAATAATATATTGAAAAGCGGTGATAATTTTCGATGTTGATAAGCATCGTCCAAAATAATGAGTTGATGAGCGGACTCAAGTTTTTCAATTCCGGTGCAACGATCCTCACAAACCGCAACTGTGACATCTGGAAATTTATTTTTGAATTGTAAGGGCTCATCGCCGACATCCATGGCCACTGAATCCGTCTGTACTAGATAAAAACCTTTTGTACGGCGTCCATACCCTCGGCTGAGTATAGCTGTTTTATAGTGACTCTTAAGGATAGAAACCACAAATTCAGTCATTGGGCTTTTCCCCGTTCCCCCTACGGCGAGATTTCCTATAACAACGGTTGGAATATTGAAAGAGCGCGACGCAAGCAGCTTATGATCATATAATCTATTTCTTATCCAGACTACCACGGTATAGATCATAGTAAAAGGAAATAATAGATATCGTAACAAGGCTATCATTTTGGAACAACGGTTAGCCCTACGTCTGTAATTTCTTTCAACGGATTTTCTTTCATGTGCTGTTCGATAGCAATAGTATAAGTTCCTGTATCCGGAAATAGGTAATCTTTATGGATTACGGATTGATTATTGTACAAGCTGCCAGAAGATTTTCCTATCCATTTTCCATCAGCTCTGGCCATTTTTATTTCTTTACGAAAAGTGTATTGCTTTTTATCTGGACCGAGTTGATAAATAAGTACAAAAAGGTTGGAAAAAGCATATTCTGGCGTATGACGGACATCCATCAATACATCATATCGTTTGTTTTTGTCGGCGATATGAAATTTAAAACTGGGCAATGATGTATTTAGCCAAGCTTTATTACCAATAGGTTTATTTTCATTTATAACAAACGGTTGGTCACAAGAATACCCTATGCCAATACATAACAAACCAAGGAGAAGAGGAGTGCGTTTGAGTTTCATGTCTATTTATATAAAAGAATATGCCTAATGGGTTAAAATTAGGCATATTCTTTTATTCTGCTTTCGGTGTATTATTGTTATTACTGCCTTTGTTTTTATTCCGATGACGATTGAAACGCTTTTTTGGTCTATTATTAGATCCTTCTTTGCTGTCTTTATTCGCGATTGGGCTAACGGCATCGGTCGCTAGCTGAGGTTTACCACTTTGTTTTGATGGACTCTGTTCGGGTTTTTCAGCTTTCTGTCCAGTCTTATTTTCAGGTTTACCAGTATTGCTTTTGGATTTTCTCTTTTTCTTTCTTTTATTCCGATCATCAAGTCGAGTTAAGCTATCCTGTCCGACTACATTCTCGTAATCGTGCTTGATATTTTTTTCTTCTTTGATTTCATCAGTATCCATTACACTTGAAATTGCTTCCGGTTTAATGCCCTGCTTATTCATTTCTACAAATTCTCTGACTTGTTGAACGGGTAATGCAATCCAATTTTCTGCTCCAGGAAAAGAGAACCACATCAGTTTTTTGAAGATATCAGTTTTTTGAAGATAGGCGACTCCTTTTAGCGTTTCGATGCGGTCTATGTTATTAGGAATATCCTTAAGTGCATCCATATAGCTATCCAATTCATAATTGAGGCAACATTTTAATTTTCCGCATTGTCCTGCTAGCTTCAATGTATTCAGGGATAGGTTTTGATAACGTGCAGCCGATGTGGATACCGTTTTGAAATCTGTTAGCCAGGTTGAACAGCAGAGTTCACGTCCGCATGAACCAATCCCACCAAGACGACTGGCTTCTTGTCGCATACCGATCTGGCGCATTTCAATGCGTATTCTAAACGCTTCAGCCATTTTTTTAATGAGCTCCCGGAAATCGACACGACCCTCAGCGGTATAATAGAAGGTAGCCTTCGTTTTATCCCCCTGGTAATCGACATCGGAGATTTTCATCGATAAACCCAAATCCAGGGCGAGTTTGCGCGCCTTGTGCATTGTTTCCCATTCGAGATCTTTTGCTGCGTTATACTTCTCGACATCAACCTCATTAGGCTTCCGATAGATTTTTTTTGTCACCATCTCAGGGGTAACATTATTCTTTTTGAGTTGTAGTCTAACCAATTCACCTGTTAGGGATACATGGCCGACATCATAGCCCCCTGTAGAGGGCTCAACAACAACCATCTCACCCATTTCAAGGTAGATATTGTCTACATTAATAAAGAAATCTTTTCGCGATCCCTTAAATCGTACTTCGACGATATTAAATGGTTTATAGTTTGATGGCATATCCATATCGGAAAGCCAGTCATATACATCTAATTTATTACATCCGCTAGTCATGCAAGAGCCATTGTTCTGACATCCTGCCGGTGTACCATTTGCCGTGGTAGTACCGCAACCTCCGCCGGATGAGCAACTGCCACATCCCATAGTTTTCTATATTATATATTGAGTTCCTTTCGGAAACGTTTTGTACTTGTATATTAATGTTAACTGCAAAGATAAATCTAAAAATAATATTTTGGGATTTGCATTTCTTTCTACAAAATAATGTGTTTCCTCCAATAGATTTATGGTTGCTTCAATTTGTTCAAGGGTATAATGTACTGCAAATTTCTGAACAAAATCCAGTTCCTTTGCCGGTAAGAATACGAGATTGGAAAGTCCCTCTTTGATCAATATGATTTGACGCATCATATTGATTGCATAAAAAAGAAAGCTTTTTTGGTTTTCTCTACCAATTTTTGATAGCTCTTCTTCTACCAAGGAAATCATATTGGTGCCAGCATCCGAGACAATAAAACGGAGCCAGTTTACCAAAATCCCAAAATGATTATTAGTCTGCGCGTGCAATAGGTTCATTGCTTCCTGAAGATTTCCATCTGCAATAAAAGCAATTTCTGCTGCCTCTTGATCTGAAAGCTGATGTGCTTTCTTTAGATGCAGCGTGACCTCACTATGATCTAATTTTTTAATTTTGACTAATTGTGTGCGCGATATGATTGTATTTAATATTTTGTCCTGATTCTCTGCAACGAGGATAAAGAGCGTCTTTTCGGGTGGTTCTTCGATCAACTTCAATAAGGCATTGCCTTGTGTATCGAGGTATTCAGGAAGCCACATAATTAGAACCTTATAATCAGCTTCGAAAGATTTAAGACTTAGCTTCTTGATGATAGCATGGGCTTCGGCAATATTAATATTGACTTGTTTATTGTCTGCATCCAATCGGCTGCGCCAATACTCCAATCCCATGTATGGATTGGATAAAAAGGATTTTCTCCAATTGTCTGCATAATCTGTTGCTATATCTTCCTTATGTTTGGCTATAAAAGGGTACGACATGTGTAGATCTGGATGGATCAGCTTATTATATTTTCTACAGGAGGGGCACTCGCCACAACTATCGGTTTCCTGTCGATTTTCGCAATTTAAAAACTGCGCATACGCATAGGCTAAAGCAAGACTGCCCGAACCTTCGGGACCAAGAAATAATTGCGCATGACTCACACGATTCTCCTGAACCGTGCGAACTAAATGTTCTTTGATGTCTTTATGCCCAATGATCTCTTTAAACTGCATACAATACCGCTATTATACAAATGTAATAAATATTGTGATTTATCCGGCCGAATTTGCTTTCTATACTTGTGGCGCTGTGCTTATTGATTGAAATACAAATGCTTATTTGAGCCACTGAAATCTGTTTATGTGGAAAGAAAGCAGCCTATAAAACTGAAAAATATTGATTAATTTGTGTATTATTGCACATAATAATTAGTATTCAGGAAATGAGATTCATTGTATCAACATCAATTTTATTAAAGCAGTTACAAGCTATCAATGGCGCATCCAGTACAAGTACTGTTTTGCCTATCTTGGAAAACTTTCTTTTTGAAATAAAAGACAATAACTTGACTATTTCTGCTACAGATCTGCAAACAAGTATGGTTACTTCTTTACAGATCGAAGCAAAAGAAGAAGGAAGAGTAGCCATGCCTTCGAAGATATTGATTGAGACATTAAAAACCTTGCCGGACCAACCTGTGGCATTTTCAGTAGACATGAATACCTTGGCTATTGAGATCAGTGCGGGGGATGGAAAATATAAATTGAGTGGAGAAAATGCTGACGATTTTCCTAAAATTCCTTCCATCGATAATGGTTCGGTTATTCAGATGCCAGCACCTATCTTGTCAGAAGCTATCAGTAAAACAATCTTTGCCGTCAGTAACGATGAATTAAGACCGGCTATGTCTGGTGTATTGGTGCAATTAGCAGAAAAAAATGTGACGTTTGTTTCTACTGATGCGCATAAATTGGTGCGCTATTCGAGAACTGATATTGGTGCAGAAAAGCCAGCATCCCTTATCTTACCGAAAAAGGCACTCTCATTGCTTAAATCGTCGCTACCATCTGACGATGTTACAGTATCTATAGAATATAATCAAACTAACGCGTTCTTTAGCTTTGGCAATATTAATTTGATCTGTCGTTTAATTGATGAACGTTATCCAGATTATGCCGCTGTGATTCCTCAAGTCAATCCTAACAAATTGACCGTAGATCGATTATTGTTTTTAAATACCTTGAGACGCGTGGTGATTTTCGCTAATAAAACCACACATCAGGTGCGCTTAAAGATCTCGGGAAGTGAATTGCATATCTCAGCAGAAGATTTAGATTTTTCTAACGAAGCGCATGAACGTTTGTCGTGTCAATTTGAAGGTGATGATATGGAAATTGGTTTTAATGCCAAGTTCCTCGTCGAGATGTTAAATAACCTGGAGAGTGAAGAAGTTGTTTTGGAAATGAGTACGCCAAATCGTGCCGGTTTATTGATTCCAGCAGTATCAGAAGATCATGAAGATATTTTGATGTTGGTGATGCCCGTTATGTTAAACAACGCTTAATCTTTATCACGGTTTGGAACTAATTACACATCTCATTGATTTTATTCTCCATATTGACAAACATTTGGTGGAAATAGTCAATGATTATCAGACGTGGACTTACCTTATTCTGTTTCTTATTATTTTCGTGGAAACGGGTGTGGTTGTGATGCCTTTTTTGCCAGGAGATTCTTTATTATTTGCAGCGGGTATGCTAGCCGCACAGCCAAATGATCTCAACGTATGGCTGATGATTTTTATCTTGTTAGTAGCTGCAGTTTCAGGTGATTCCCTGAATTATTCTATCGGAAAGCATTTTGGTATGCGCCTAACAAAATTTAAACTCTTCGGGAAGCAAGTTGTCAAAAACGAGCAGATTGCCAAAACGCACTCTTTTTATGAGAAATACGGTAGTAAAACTATCGTTATAGCGCGCTTTGTACCAATTGTTCGCACGCTGGCTCCTTTCGTTGGTGGTATTGGAAAGATGAATTATGGTACCTTCATCACCTATAATGTTGTAGGAGCTGTATTGTGGGTAGGTGGTATAACCCTTGCTGGATATTTCTTGGGGAATATTCCCATTATCCGCGAAAACTTCTCGAAGGTGGTGTTGATCATTATTTTTTTATCTGTATTGCCCATAATCTTTGAGCTAATAAAAGAAAAAATCAAATCAAAAAAAGGAGTCTTATAAGACTCCTTTTTTTATACATGGAAAATGGAAATCGTTTCACAATTCATTGATTTCATATTGCATATTGATCAGCATCTTTTGCAGCTGATTAATAGTTATGAAAACTGGACCTACCTGATTTTATTTTTAATCATCTTTGCAGAGACAGGATTGGTGGTTACCCCATTTCTACCCGGAGATTCTGTTTTATTTGCTCTGGGAGCTATAGTCGCTCGTCCGGATTGTCATATCTCTTTGTTGTTGATTGTTTTGATCCTAATTCTTGCGGCTATTTCCGGAGATTTCGTAAATTATGAAATTGGTAAATATGTTGGAATGAGGGTCTTTAAACCAGGATCGAAGATATTCAGACCTTCTTATCTTCAAAAAACACAAAATTTCTATGCGAAGCACGGAACGAGGACCATCATTTATGCGCGATTTGTTCCCGTTGTCAGGACTTTTGCACCATTTGTAGCAGGTATTGGCAAAATGTCCTACAAAACCTTTGGTAAATACAATATTTTGGGCGGCGCATTATGGGTTTTAGTTTTTACGCTTTCAGGTTATTATTTTGGTCAGATCCCATTTTTCAAGCATAATTTTTCGCTAGTTATTTTGGTCGTTATTTTTATGAGCTTAATACCCATGCTTGTACAGTTTTTATCGGCTAAAAATTCAAAAAAAGATTAAACGTTGGATACTAAATAGCGTCTTTTAAGGTTAAAGGGTAAGGACGAATTATTCTTACTTGAGAAGTACTCAGGTTGATGGACGAGCCATTGTTCTAAAAAGCTTTCAAGTAAACGAAGCAAATAAAATTGCCAGTATATTCGTATCTACCATTGAAAGGGCACTTTTTTCGGTATGATTGGTCCATGTTCGCATCTAAGTAGGGCGATGTGAATGATCTAGATCTTGCTTTATACAAGAAAGTTGTGCATCACGCGCTTATGAAAATAACTATTTAGGCATGAATTATTTGGTTTTCGCATTTACCTTGTTTTTTACACAGTTCGCTTTAGCACAGCGTGTCGTTGTCGATCATCGTCAAGCCCGGGAGGCCTATGAACTATTGAACAATATTCGTACAAATCCAGAGAAGTATACGAAAGAACTGAACCTTTTTAATTTGCAGAAGATAAAACGAACTAAGCTCAATTGGAATAAACAGTTGGCAGAGGTTGCCGTTTATCGCGCAAAAGATATGGCCAAGCGCTCCTATTTTGACCACGTATCACCGGAGGGCTACGGACCTAATTATTTCATAGAAGAGGCCGGTTATAAGCTTAATCCCGAATGGTTGTCAAAACGAAGCGCAAACAATTTTGAATCGATTGCTGCCAATCGAGCGAGCGCTATAGCTGCCGTTAAAGCTTTGATTATAGGGAAAGAATCTCCGGGCTATCACCACCGTACCCATTTATTGGGTATGGATCAGTGGAATGCTTCTTTATATGATATTGGAATTGGTTATGTCGAATGCAAAGGGGCAAAGCCCTATGAAAGTTACTTAGTCGTTATCATTGCTAAACACGATTGGTAAATAAGACGAGCCCTAATTTAAGGAGTATCAGCAATTAATCCCTGTAGGGTATTCAATTTTTACTGAAAAGTCATACCTTTGCATATGATAAAATCCATGACAGGATATGGCACTGCGTCTGCCGATAACGGTAAAGTCAAATATAGTGTCGAAATAAAGTCCTTAAATTCAAAATTTCTTGAATTAAATCTTCGCTTGCCCAAAATCGTTTCGGACAAGGAATTGACCCTGCGTACTGAATGTAGTAAACTTATTGAGCGTGGTAAAGTCAACCTGACTGTGATGGTTGAATACACGGATCAAACCGCTAAAGCTTCTTCCATTAATGCTGATTTACTCAAAAAATACTATAGTCAGTTGCAGCAAATTGCTGTAGAACTCAATGATACGAATGTCAATCTGTTTGAACTTGCATTAAATATGCCGGAGGTAATTACCAACAATGATGATTCGGTCGATGATGAAGAGGCTAAAGTATTGATGGATGCTTTTTATGACGCCGTCAAACGCTTCAATACCTTCCGTGAGGATGAGGGAAATGTACTAGCCGGAGACCTAAAAAAGCGCGCAGAACTAATCTTAACTTATCTTGAAGAAGTAGAATTGTTGGAAGTTGAGCGTATACCTTTGATCAGACAGCGTATCGAGCAATTTTTGAATGATACCATTGGCAAAGAAAATGTTGATCAAAATAGATTCGAACAGGAACTGGTGTACTACATCGACAAATTGGATGTGACCGAAGAAAAAGTTAGACTACGTTCCCATTGCAACTACTTTTTAAAAGCGTTTGATTCAGCCGATTCAAACGGAAAAAAATTAGGTTTTATTTCACAAGAAATGGGTCGGGAAATCAATACCCTTGGTTCTAAAGCCAATCATGCCGGCATTCAGCAGATTGTGGTCAGAATGAAAGAAGAATTGGAAAAAATAAAAGAGCAATTGCTCAACGTATTGTAAGAATGAGCGGTAAATTAATTATTTTCTCAGCACCATCGGGAGCTGGAAAAACAACAATAGTAAGAGATCTTTTAAGTAAACATGGTGATAAGATTGAATTTTCCATTTCAGCAAGTACACGTGACCCAAGAGGACAGGAAGTGAATGGAAAAGATTACTATTTTATGTCCAAAGAAGAATTTTTACATAAAGTAGCGAAACAAGAATTCATAGAATTTGAAGAAGTATATTCAGGAACATTTTATGGAACTTTGCGTTCGGAAATAGAACGTATCTGGAAAGAAGGTAAACATGTTATTTTTGATATCGATGTTGTCGGTGGTTTACGTTTAAAATCAAAATTTCCTGAACAGGCGATTTCTATTTTTGTCCAACCGCCGTCACTGGAGGTTCTTAAAGAACGTTTAACAGGACGAGGAACGGATTCTGAGGATAAATTAAAAGAACGCTTTGCTAAGGCCGAATTGGAACTTACCTATGCCAATAAATTTGATGTTATCTTGAAGAATTTTGATTTAGCTACAGCCTGTGCCGAAGCTGAAGATATTGTAATGGAATTTATCAATAAATAAATTCATGCGAAAGATTGGTTTGTTCTTCGGATCTTTTAATCCAGTGCACATAGGGCATTTGATTATAGCCAATTATATGGCCAATTTTACTGGGTTGGATGAAGTTTGGTTTGTGGTCTCTCCACAGAATCCATTTAAAAAGAAATCCACCTTGGCAGATCCCTACGACCGATTAGAAATGTTAAATCTAGCATTGGAAGACTGTGATCATCTGCGGGTCTGTGATGTTGAGTTCCATTTACCAATACCGTCCTATACAATTGATACATTAACACATCTTAAAGAAAAATATCCAAACAGGGAATTTGTACTGCTCATGGGACAAGATAATTTGGATTCTTTAGCGAAGTGGAAAAATGCAGATATTATCTTGCGTGATTATCAGATTTATGTTTACCCAAGGCCTGGGTACGACACTGAAAAATTTAGAGACCACCCCGCTATCACACTGACAGACACGCCATTAATGGAGTTGTCATCTACTTTTTTGCGAAGAGCCATTAAAGAAAATAAAAATATTCAATTTTTTACACCTCAAAAGGTGATTGAGTTTATCGATAAAAAAGGTTTATATTCTTAATATAGAAAGGTATACATAAAATATACTGTCCCCGGGTTTCATGAAATCCGGGGCTTTTTTCATCCGGAATGTGATCATTGTAAAAACGGTAGGCAGAATCAGAACCTAACGAATAATAGCATATAAAAGGAATAGTTTTTGTAGCAATAATTTCTTTATTTTTAAAGTATAAGAAATCATACGTTATGAGAAGGGGACTTTTATTTTTTATTTCTTTCCTGTGTTGGATGAATGTTTCTGCGCAAACGGCTCAAGAGGATGAAAATGGCCTTTATATGGATCCTGCTGCGATTGAGATGCGTAGTAAAATGACCATACCACCCTATGGTCTGACCAAAGTAAAGGCATTAATTGCCAAGATTATCCCTGAGGAAGATAACGAAACAACCGATGCCAGTATAAATGCAATTCCAGCAACGGATTTCAGCAGGTTATCACTGCGCGAAAAGTTTACCTATACCATGATTCATGCAGAGCTATATGCGCAGAATTGTGCTATACCTGAATATCAGACTCAAGTTGACAAAAAAATATTTGGAACATTATTGGACGGTTTTAATGAAACTTCCTGGTCACAAAGGCAGATCGATTTTTTAAATGAAAATAGGGATTCTGTAATGAAGCTTATCCAGGAATCTGTGCTCCGGAGCAAAAGAATGGGAGTAAATTACAAACATGCACTAGTGGAGATCAATGCTTGGGAAATGATTCCTTTTATTATTGATTATGCCAAGAAAACACCAAAAGATAAAGATGCATTGACGTTGCTGATGTTACTCATGAAGCGTGGCGAATATCAGGAATTTACAACGTCTACCTCTTTTAAAAAGCTATATGGTGATAATAGTAATTATTACGCTTATCTAAACTATAATAAAGAGAATGAAGCTTTGATCTTTAAACGGGCTTTGAATTATTACAAAGATAGAAAAGGTAAATAAGCGATTCGGTTTTAAGAACCGCAGTAAGATTAATAGGGTCAAATAAGAGGTATAGTATAGAAGCCGTGAAAGTATGTTATAACGAATGCTAAGGAGTATGAAAAAGCTGTTCTATGCGATCGGTTTGATCTTTTTATATCTCCACTGTGGTGCTCAAGCCGGAAAATATATCCAAATTCCAGCAGGAAATTATCATCTGGGTGAAGTAAGCAGTATAGAGAATCCCAAAAGGGTTGTACATATTGAATCGTTTTGGATCTCGAAGTTTGAGCTGACAAACGCCGAATTTGAGAAATTTATTCTGGCTACAGGCTATAAGACCTTAGCAGAACGTTATCAAAATGCCATGGTCTTTGAGCCTGGCTTAGGGGAGTTTCGTTGGCTACAGGATAGTACGGCTTATTGGCGCTTTCCTAACGGTATAAGTCGCGGCGGAATCGAAACCAAAATGGATCACCCTGTTACCTGTATCTCCTATAAAGATGTGCTGGCCTATTGTACATGGGCAGATTGCAGATTGCCCTCGTTTGACGAATGGGAGGTGGCGGCTAGGGCAGGAAGCGAAGGACGCTATTTCGACGGTTTCACTAAGGAAAATATGGGCGATTATGCAAATGTTTGGCATGGAAAAGATCATTTGAAGGCCGATTATTCCGATGGTTATCTCTATACTTCACCTGTTGGAAAATTCAAACCCAATCCGTTGGGACTTTATGATATCTTCGGAAATGTCTTTGAGTTTTGCACTGGAAGACTTGAAAGAGATGGCGACCGTTCTGTTGCCCACGCCCGTGGAGGCTCTTGGTGGTGTAGTAAAAATAGCTGTGCAGCTTTCAATACCGTTTATATAGGTTCTGTAAATCCAAATGCATCATTTAGCAACCTGGGATTTAGAACCGCAAAAAACTTTCATGATTCCTTTGGATCAAAAACGGGCATGAAAGTTCGTGATGGCCTTTAAAAACAGACACTTTCAGAAAAAAAGCCTTTATCCCGAGAGATAAAGACTTTTAAAACAAACTAATCTAATATCGATTGATCATTTATCTCCCCATCCAGCCACCATCTACGGTAAGGATGGTTCCATGAACATAGTCTGAAGCTCTGGAAGCAAGGAATACCGCCGGTCCTTTGAAATCTTCCGGTGTTCCCCAGCGGCCAGCAGGGATACGACTCAAAATGGACTTCGAACGTTCGGGATCTTCTCTAAGGGCCTCGGTATTGTCGGTAGCAATATAGCCTGGGGCGAATCCGTTTACATTGACACCTTTGGATGCCCACTCATTAGCAAAAGCCTTTACCATAGATCCTATGGCTCCTTTCGAGGCAGCATATCCCGGAACATTGATGCCCCCTTGGAAAGTTAATAAAGACGCTGTAAATATGATCTTTCCAGTTCCACGTGAAATCATATCCTTTCCAATTTCACGGGTTAATATAAATTGTGCATTTTGATTGATTTCGATGATTTCATCCCAGTATTCATCCGGATGTTCAGCGGCTGGTTTTCGGAGTATATTTCCAGCATTGTTACACAGAATATCGATCGTTGGATGGTCTGATTTTACTTTTTCAATAAAGCTGTAAAGGGCTGTCCGCTTAGAAAAATCGCACTGATAGGCATAGAAATTTTTTCCCAATGCTCTTACGGATTTTTCTACTGCAGAGCCTTCAATTTCTAAGGTCGCTGAGACCCCAATAATATCTGCTCCGGCTTCAGCCAATGCCTCGGCGATTGCCTTGCCAATTCCTCTTTTGCAGCCAGTCACCAAGGCTACTTTTCCACTCAAGTCAAAAGATTGCAGTATGGACATTATTTTGAATATTTTATTGTTAAGGGTTGATCTAAATTATTTCTGAATGTTTTGACATAGGACTGCCACTGGTCAAAACTTGTTATTTTACCAGCTTTGTTGAAGGCAGCACCTGCAAAATAAATAAGAGGTTTATTGTTTTTGACCGTTGTCGCTAGTAAAAATTGTTTTGGGCTATCCTTAAAAACATACTTTACACTTGGAAGAATAACTGCAGTGCCTGTAATCTTGTCTCCTTCGGCAGGTTCCCAATAGGCTAAAATGCCATTTTTTTCATCGTTTAAAACCTGAGGTTTTTCCTCTTTTCTTTTAGCGATTCCCACAACAACTGGAGTCGAACCCGACGTTGTGTTTTTGACCGAATAGCTTATTTTATTCAACTGGCTGCCAGCATCTAAAGAAATCGTTTTTTCAACTTGTAATTGCTGGCCTTTTACACGCTCAGGCTCATGAATAAGTTTGAATGTAGTGCGTAATGGACCATTATCTAATACCTCGTACTGGCGATAATGTTTATGGTACACGACCTCTTCGCCAAAGAATGGCGTTGCGTCGCCAACCCCTAAAGTTTGTCCGACGGAATAATAGTCTAAGCCTTTTCCGTGATCAGCATGATAATCGCCGGTTTTATACCATTCGTCAATAACAAGATCATTGGTCCGTTTTGCCCAAAAGTCAAAACCTTGTGCATCTTCGGAGGTACCCTCTAGTGCCTTTCCATAGGCTCTGAATGCTGCAATGTCATTTTCCCAAGCAAAATCATCCTTCCGCTCGGGGATATATCTCGCGTAGGTTTTGGAGG
Source organism: Sphingobacterium sp. UBA5996 (assembly GCF_002429765.1). Taxonomy (NCBI): domain Bacteria; kingdom Pseudomonadati; phylum Bacteroidota; class Sphingobacteriia; order Sphingobacteriales; family Sphingobacteriaceae; genus Sphingobacterium; species Sphingobacterium sp. UBA5996. The sequence goes on along the minus strand of NZ_DJAS01000018.1, from coordinate 12,203 downwards.
CGAATGCTGTGGGCTTACTGCCATTCACCCCAAATGTCAAGGAACTTTTGGGTGCGATGGCTACCTGGATCAAGACGTTTTGTACAGTGGTCTTTCCTAATTTTTCAAGCTGATAAGCGAATTCTTTTTGATCCTTATCGACAATTGTAAACACACCACCTTTTAGATCGAAATGTTTTTCGAAGGTTGTATAGGGAATACTGATCAGCTCCGTTCTAGTGCTAGCACTGGGGTTGCTTACAGTAATTGTTTTGTTATTCTGCGATAAGGCAACCGTTGAAAGCCCAAGCGCTAAACTTAATACGAATAATTTTTTCATATCACTTCAATTCTGTAATAGCACATTTGTCCATATCATCATAATCTAGATTTTCGCCGGCCATGCCCCATATGAAGGTGTAATTTGAAGTGCCCGCTCCTGAGTGAATAGACCATGGCGGTGAAATGACAGCTTGATCGTTTTGCATCCAAATATGTCTTGTTTCATCAATAGGCCCCATAAAATGCGATACAGCCTGTCCTTCGGGTAATTCAAAATAGAAATAAACTTCCATACGACGATCATGTGTATGCGATGGCATGGTATTCCATACGGACCCAGGCTTCAACTCGGTCATCCCCATCTGCAACTGACAAGTTTGTACCACTTTGTTTAATAACATCTGATTAATTGTACGGTGGTTGGATGTTTCTAATGATCCCAATTCTATTTTATTTGCATCTTCTTTCGTTACTTTTTTAGTGGGGTAACTGCAATGTGCAGGTGTCGAGTTTAAATAGAACTTTGCGGGCTGCGCCGCATCTTTGCTTGAAAAATATACTTCCTGAGCTCCCTGACCAACATAGAGCGCTTCTTTGGTATTCAGATCGTAGGTAACGCCGTCAACTTCGACCTGGCCGTTTCCTCCGACATTGATAATGCCCAATTCTCTTCTCGAAAGGAAGTAAGGTTCTTTTAATAATGCCGAGATGGTCTCTAATTTGATTTTTGAACTGACAGGCATCGCCCCCCCAGCCATATAGCGGTCATAGTGGGTATAGACAAAATTAATTTTATCTGCTTCAAAAACTTTTTCAATTAGAAAATTTTCTCTTAATCCTTGTGTGTCTAAAGTTTTGTATTCTTTGGGCCCTATTGCATAGCGGGATTCAAAATTAACGCTCATAACTGAATTATTTTCTTTGTTTGAATGCTAAATTTAAGGCTAATATTTATCAATAACGATACAATGTTACGCAAACGATGTCGTAGCACCGTTAGGTTTCAATTTTGCTCAGCATGCTCCTATTTAACTACCGGATGTCTGTCTAGCAACTTAATACCAATTCCTATACTAACAAGGAAATAACGGGGGGATTACAGGGGGTTAACAGGGGGTTAGCAGGGGTATAGCCCTGTTAACCCCCTGCTAAAACCCTGTAACGTGGATGTCATAGGGGTGTTAATGTCGAATTTGGTGTTAATTTGATAGGATGTTGGTCGTAATCGTATAGTTAAAAAGAATAATTGATGGTTGTATGAATATTATTTACATCTCGGTTTCAGATTTACTAACTTCGTAAATGGGAAAGAAGAACTATCGGAATAATGTCGATATGCGCTATGAACAGAAGAATAAAAATAATTTACATATGAAGCCCAATATTTTAGTTGTTAATGACGATGGTATCACAGCCCCAGGTATCAAGGTGTTGTTGGAGGAAATGCAGAAAATAGGAAATGTTGTCGTCGTTGCTCCAGATTCTGCACAATCTGGTATGGGGCACGCCATCACACTTGGCAGGCCGTTACGTTTAGATAAAATCAATTTATATGAAGGGGTTGAAATGTATCAGTGTTCAGGGACGCCGGTAGATTGTGTTAAGCTGGCTGTCAATAAAGTTTTCAAAGGTCAAAAGCCGGATATCTGTGTATCGGGCATTAATCATGGTCTCAATAATTCCATTAATGTTTTATATTCCGGCACCATGTCTGCTGCGGTAGAAGGAGCGATCGAAGGGATTCCTTCCATTGGCTTCTCGCTGGATAATTTTTCCCGTGATGCTGATTTTAGCCCTTGTAGGCCTTATGTGATATCTATTACTGAACAGGTACTGGCAAACGGCCTTCCTAAAAATACCCTGTTGAATGTCAATTTTCCACAAACTTCAAGTTTTAAAGGTATTAAAATTTGTAGGCAGGCTGGAGGGCATTGGGTCGAGGAGTTTGATGAACGTATTGATCCACATAATCGCGATTATTACTGGACAACGGGTAAATTTGTGTTGCAGGACAGGGGAGAAGATACCGATTGTTTTGCTTTAGCCAATGGCTATGTATCTGTTGTTCCTACACAGTTTGATATGACGGCGCATCATGCCATTCCTGAATTGAATTCGTGGAGTTTTGACCATCTTGAAGAAAAGAGTAGCAGTCGGAAACGTGAAAAATAATTTCTGGATAGGTTTGGGTATCGGTGCTGTATTTCCAGTATTGGCTCATATATTGGTACGTTTCACGGATCTTGCACTTCACTTTTTACCCGAGAAGCCTATGGCTATCTATACCATAGCCGTACTGATAAATTTAGTGCTATTACGTTTTGCTTATCGGTCGGGAAGCGATCATCTTGGAAAGGGAATTATTGCAAGTACTTTCTTGGCGATGATTATCTATCTGATAACGCATAAAATAACGGTTTGATTAAATCTGTAAAACTCATCGGATTGATGGGAAAAATTTGTACAACATGAAATTAACATTAGGATTTTCTCCATGCCCCAATGATACATTTATTTTTGATGCATTGATTCATCATAAGATAGATACTAAGGGATTGGATTTTGAAGTGGAATATCACGATGTGGAGACCTTAAACTTAAAAGCTTTTCAAGGCGAGCTTGATATTACCAAACTAAGTTATCATGCTTTTGCCTATGCTGTTGAGGACTATGAATTGCTCGATGCTGGGAGTGCTCTGGGCTTTGGTGTGGGGCCGATGCTAATTACGAAAGATCCAATGATGGCGAAATCACTTCAACAAAAATTGGAACGGGCAGAAAGCATGGAAGCATTCGATCAATTGAAAGTTGGCTATCCAGGAAAATATACAACGGCTAATTTTTTATTGAGCTTGGCTTTCCCCGAGTTGAAAAATAAAGTAGAACTGGTTTTTTCTGATATTGAAGGCGCCTTATTGGATGGTTCTATTGATTTAGGATTGATTATTCACGAAAATAGATTCACCTATGCGGAAAGAGGATTGCATAAAGTTGTCGATCTCGGGGACTATTGGGAGAAAACGACAAAATTTCCGATTCCTCTTGGCGGAATCGTCGTCAAACGTAGTCTACCGGAAGAAGTGAAAGATACATTGAATACAATCTTGAAAGAAAGTGTGGAGTTTGCATTTGCCAATCCGAAGTCTGGTCTTGAGTTTATTCGCGCACATGCACAGGAAATGAGTGAAGAGGTGATGTACAAGCATATCGAACTTTATGTCAATAAATATTCAGTAGCGTTGGGTATTGAAGGACGTAACGCCATTACGAAGATGTTTGAAAAGGCTCAGGAGCTCGGTTTTATACCGAATTCAGAGAAAAAAATATTTTTGTCATAAGTTGGTTGCTACCAATGGTAGTTATATTGTGTTCAAAAAAGCATGTAAAAAGCACGAAACGAACACAAATATATGTTGGACTACTGTTAGATTTAGGGAACTGACATTTTCAATAAAAATAACGTAAAAAAAATGGGTCTAAGCTGTTAGATATCATATCTAATAACTAAATTTGCCCGATTAGTGTCAAATTGTCTGCAATTTTACTTTGGAGTCATTATTGTACAAAATCTTAAGTTGAGATAGAAAAAAAATTATGTTAAAGTTTTTAAGTAAATTATTTGGAAGTAAATCCGAGAGAGATATCAAGGGAATTCAGCCTGTGGTAGACCAAATCAAAGCTGAATATGAGAAGCTTTCAAATCTAACCAATGACGAGTTACGTGCCAAGACCGTTGATTTCAAAGAAAGAATTAAGAATTACCTAGCAGATATTGACCAAGAAATTGATTCGCTAAAGAAGGAAGCGGAACAAGATGAGGACGATATGGCAAAGAAAACTTCTATTTACGAGCAGGTGGACAAGCTGTCCAAAGACCGTGATAAGAAGTTGGAAGAGGTATTGAAGGATATTTTGCCAGAGGCATTTGCCGTGGTTAAAGAAACTTCCAGACGTTTGACGGAAAACGAAGAATTAGAAGTTACTGCCAACGATTTTGATAGAGAACTGGCTGTTTACAAACCAAATGTTATCATCAATGGTGATAAAGCGATTTGGAAAAATAAATGGATGGCAGCTGGTACTGAAGTCACTTGGAACATGGTTCATTACGATGTCCAATTGATTGGTGGTATAGTGTTACATAGCGGAAAAATTGCTGAGATGGCTACGGGAGAGGGTAAAACTTTGGTAGGAACATTACCAACTTATCTAAACGCTCTTTCTGGTCAAGGAGTGCACATCGTAACGGTGAACGATTACCTTGCTCGACGTGACTCTGAATGGAATGCTCCATTATTTGAATTCCATGGTTTATCGGTTGACTGTATCGATAAACATCAGCCAAATTCTCCACAACGTCGTAAGGCCTATCAATCGGATATCGTATATGGTACCAATAACGAGTTCGGTTTCGATTATCTACGTGATAATATGGTTCAGACTCCGGATGCATTGGTACAGGGAAAATTACACTTTGCTATGGTCGATGAGGTGGACTCCGTATTGATTGACGATGCGCGTACACCTTTGATTATCTCAGGTCCAATTCCACGTGGTGATCAACATGAGTTTTACCAATTGAAACCACGTATTGAGCGCTTGGTCCATGTTCAGAAAGCATATATCAATACCGTTTTGAATGATGCTAAAAAAGCATTGGCCGCCGGTGATTCTGATGTTGAAGGGGGCGGTTTAGCCCTATTGAGAGCTTATAGAGGTTTACCTAAAAATAAGGCTTTAATCAAATTCTTAAGTGAGGGTGGTAACCGTTCTATCTTACAAAAAGTAGAGAACTACTATATGCAGGAGCAAAATAAAAATATGCCTAAAGTAGATGCAGAACTTTATTTTGTAATAGACGAAAAGAACAATCAGGTAGAATTGACAGAGAAAGGTATCGAGTTGATTACAGCAACTGGAGAGGATCCTTCATTCTTTATTTTACCAGATGTTGGTACTGAAATCGCTGAAATTGAAAAATCTTCGTTGACTTTGGAAGAAAAGGCAGCTAGAAAGGAAGACATGTTGCGTGATTATTCAATCAAAGCGGAGCGTATTCACTCGATCAACCAGCTGTTAAAGGCATATACCTTGTTTGAAAATGACGTTGAATATATCGTTGATGAAGGTAAAGTAAAAATTGTTGATGAGCAAACAGGTCGTATTATGGATGGCCGTCGTTACTCGGATGGTTTGCACCAGGCGATCGAAGCGAAGGAAAATGTGAAAGTAGAAGATGCTACACAAACTTACGCTACGATTACATTGCAAAACTATTTCCGCATGTACCACAAGCTTTCGGGTATGACTGGTACGGCATCAACGGAGGCCGGTGAGCTTTGGGAAATTTACAAACTTGATGTAGTAGAAATTCCAACCAATCGTGTGGCTCAACGCGATGACCGTCAAGATTTGATTTATCGTACAGCACGTGAAAAATACAATGCAGTAGCCGAAGAAATTCAACGATTGACAGATGCAGGACGTCCAGTATTGGTCGGTACGACATCTGTGGAGATTTCGGAGTTGTTAAGTCGTATGCTACAACTGCGTAAGATCAAACATAATGTTTTGAATGCGAAGTTACACCAAAAAGAAGCTGATATCGTTGCTGAAGCAGGACGTCCTGGACAGGTGACTATCGCTACAAATATGGCTGGTCGTGGTACGGATATTAAATTGACAGAGGAAGTTAAAAAGGCTGGTGGTCTTGCGATTATTGGTACTGAAAGACACGAATCTCGTCGTGTTGACCGTCAGTTACGTGGTCGTGCGGGTCGTCAAGGAGATCCGGGTTCATCGCAATTCTTTGTTTCACTTGAAGACAACTTGATGCGTTTATTTGCTTCCGAGCGGATTTCTAACATCATGGTAAAAATGGGAGTCGAAGAGGGCGAAGTGATGCAACATAGTATGTTGACCAAATCCATCGAGCGTGCGCAACGTAAAGTGGAAGAGAATAACTTCGGGATCCGTAAACGCCTATTGGAGTATGACGATGTCATGAATTCACAACGTACCGTCATCTATTCAAAACGGAAAAACGCCCTGTTTGGAGAGCGTTTAGATGTGGATTTGAATAATATGATTTTTGACGTTGCTGAAGAAATTGTTGTTGAAGCGAAAGAGCAGGGTAACTACGAAGATTTTCAAATTGAAGTAATCCGTATTTTTGCAATCACACCAGAAATTACCGCAGAAGAATTTGCTCAAGGTAAAATTGAAGCCTTGACCGAACGTCTTTTCGAGCATGCACTCGATGCTTATCATCATAAAATTGAAGCCGTTGGTGCTTTGACAGTGCCTGTTCTGAATAATGTATATGCAGAAAGAGGTCAAATTGTCGAAAACGTTGTCATTCCATTTACCGATGGTATCCGTGGCATTCAGGTTTCGGCCAATTTGAAAAAAGCGATCGAAAGCAACGGTAAAGAAGTTTTTAAGTCTTTTGAAAAAGGGATTGTTTTGGCCTTAATCGACGAGGCTTGGAAAGAGCACTTGCGTGAAATGGATGATTTGAAACAATCCGTTCAGAACGCTGTTTATGAACAGAAAGATCCGATTATCATTTATAAAATGGAGGCATTTGATTTGTTTAAAGCAATGTTGGCTTCCATGAATAAAGATGTGGTAAGCTTTATTTTCAAAGGGGAGATTCCGGGTCAAGAGCCGACTTCAATGCAAGCGAGACAGGTACAGCAGGCTCCAGTGAAAACTATTGAAACAAAAGCGGAGTTGACTTCACCTACAGGTGTCAGTGAAGAAGATGTGAACGATGGACCAAAAGAACCTGTTCGCAATGAAAATACGGTTGGACGCAATGACGAATGTCCTTGTGGTTCGGGAAAAAAATATAAAAATTGCCACGGCGCAAATAACTAATCGATAAGAAAGGTTAAACTATGCTGAAGAGAGGATTGATTTTCGTACATGTACTTGTGTTGTTTTCTGTTGTTCAAGTGAACGCGCAGGAAAAAGGTGGAGTAATTGTAACCAAAGATACGTTGATTACACAGCTTCAAAATTTCAGGGCAGCTATGGGAATCAATCCTGTCGAAAGCAAAGCGACAGCAGTGCCTTCTAAGCCCATTGTCCGATCTGCGGCATCGCGGGTCAAAGTAAGAGGCTTCCGCGTCCAGATATTTGCTGGATCGAGCAGGAATCAAGCGTTTTCGGAGCAGACACGTTTCCGAAACATGTATAAAGATATTGATACTTATATCACCTATGATGAACCCAATTATCGCGTCAAGGTAGGCGATTTTAGAAGTCGATCGGAGGCAAACGCCTTCATGCGCGAATTACGTCAGTATTTTAGCAACGTCTTTGTATTTTCGGAGAACGTTTTTGTCTATCAATAAATCAATCAACCTTTTATGGCAAGTACGAAAGAAAAAGTCCTGGCCCTAGCTCATCAATATTTTGAAGATACGGTTTCCAATCGTAGACATCTTCATCAGAATCCTGAACTTTCCTTTGAAGAATACAATACCTCGGCCTTTGTAAAATCGCAGCTGGATCAATTGGGAATTCCCTATGAGACTAAAGCAGATACGGGGATTGTCGCTTTAATCACGGGTAACCTATCTTCCAATGAAGTAATTGCATTGCGTGCAGATATGGATGCTTTACCCATTCAAGAAGTGGAGGGGCGTTCATATGCATCCAAAAACCCAGGAGTAATGCATGCCTGTGGCCATGATGTACATACATCTTCTCTTTTGGGGACAGCTAAAATATTGCATAGCCTAAAAGCTGAATTTGGAGGAACCATCAAATTGATCTTCCAACCCGGCGAGGAGCGCCTACCAGGCGGTGCCTCTTTAATGATAAAAGAAGGGGCGTTACAAGATCCTGCTCCATCGGCAATTATAGGACAGCATGTAATGCCTTTTATAGAAGTGGGAAAAGTTGGATTCCGTGAAGGTAAATATATGGCTTCATGCGACGAACTATTTATGACTGTAAAAGGAAGAGGTGGACACGGAGCTCACCCACATCAGAATATCGATCCCATTGTGATCACAGCTCAGATTATTACCGCTTTGCAACAGGTAGCCAGTCGCTTTGCAGACCCGCGTACACCAACGGTATTATCTTTTGGAAAGATAATAGCTAATGGGGCTACAAATATTATCCCCGATCAGGTTTATTTGGAAGGTACATTTCGCACATTTGACGAGAAATGGCGGGCTGAAGCCCACGAAAGAATGGTGAAAATTGCTGTTGGAATCGCCGAAAGCATGGGGGCGACCTGTGAATTTGAAGTTCGTAAAGGATATCCCTTTCTAATCAATGAGCCTGAACTCACTAAAAGTGCGCGTGCTTTTGCAGAGGAATATCTTGGAAAAGAAAACGTTGTTGACTTGGATCTGTGGCCTGCGGCGGAAGATTTTTCGTATTATTCGCAGGAAATCGACGCTTGTTTTTATCGTTTGGGTACAGGTAATGCGGCACGAGGGATATCTTCTGCTGTACATACGCCCACATTTGACGTGGATGAGGCTTCCTTGGAGATTAGCACGGGATTAATGGCTTACATCACCTTGCGTCGGCTCGGATATTAAATTCATCCCATGTCATCGCACCATATTGTCCGAGAAAATCAGGAACCGGCATTACTGATTGAAGATCTTTTCCTTATTGATGAAGAGGATCTGGGCCAGCTGTTGGAATGGAGCCCAACCATTGTAATCGAAGAAAGAACAATGGATTTACTGGATGCACGAGGGTATAAGTTCGATATTGTTTTTACAAAAAATGCCATTGATGCGTCTCAGGAGAACCTGAAGGTGATTTCTTATGATGTTGCTTTTCTAAAAGCTGCGATCGAATACCTTATAGCACATCAATATAAAGCGGTAAATATCGTTTCGGATCAGTTGGATTTAGGCTATTATCGGGCCTATCTTGAGCAAATCAATATTGTCCTTTTTTCCAACGGCTTTCGTTATTATTTTGTGACAACAGGGTTTACCAAATGGAAGGCAGAAGGCGAGCGAATTTTGATAGTTAGCGCTGATAAGGACGAAGATATTAAGTATACGGGATTGACTAAGATAAACGATAAGGAATACGAAATGGAAAATGATGGCTTATTTACTCTTGAATTTTCCGATGTAAAATACATTTTAATAGGAGAGAAGATCACATGATAACAATCGAACTGGCGGAGCAAAGTGATATCAGAAGGATTTCCAATATGGCTTTTATCATTTGGCCGCTTACTTATGGTCAAGTACTTTCGCAAGATCAAATAGACTTTATGCTGGAAAAAAATTATACGGTAGAAGCACTTGCGGAAAGTATGGTCAATGGTCAGTTTTTTTATGTATTGAAGGAAGATGGTATTGGGCAAGGATTTATTGCGTTGAGGACGCTCGAAGATCGCGTACGTATCGAAAAACTCTACTTGATGCCTGATGTACAGGGTAAAGGGTTCGGAAAAGCACTGATAGACTTCGCTTCAGAAAAAACAGTCTTAAAAGGCAGAGGTATTCTTGAACTGAATGTCAACAGGAATAACCCTGCTTATCATTTTTATTTGAAGCAGGGCTTTAAAGTGGTTCAAACTGTCGATATTCCTTATTATGACTATGTACTAAACGACTATGTTATGCAAAAGGAAGTCAAAGCGACGGCTGTTTCTTAATCCTTTAGTTTTTCGACTCGGGAAGGAGTTTGCCTGCCTTCTACAATTCCTGAGGCACCTATCGCGATAGCCTCAATACTGGAAATGATATTTTGAACATTTAGCGTAGATACTTCATCTTTTACGGTGTGATAGTATTCATCCTTGTCCATTTGGGAGGTTGAGAACGAATGTGCCGGGACCCCTTTGGCCGCTAGCACTGCATTGTCACTTCGGTAAAACAGATTCTGTTTAGTATAAGGATCGGGGTAGAATTTAAAGGTCGTATTTTTCAGATTCTCCTGCATCAATTCGCCCAGATTGGACTGATCGTATCCGGTAATGTACACTGTATTAGGACCGAATTTCGAATCTTTTCCAATCATTTCCATATTGATCATGGCCATTACTTGATCGGCATCAATGTGGTTGGAAAAATATTTTGAGCCATACATGCCCAGTTCTTCTGCGGTAAAGGCAACGAAAATAAGAGTTCTTTCATTCTTATTCTGCTTTTTGTAATAATCTGCTAGGGTCAGCATTGCTGTCACGCCAGAGGCATCATCATCTGCTCCATTGGCAATCGAATCTTGACCAACAGCCGGAAGAATACCAATATGGTCGTAATGCCCCGAAAAGATGACGTATTCGTTGGGCTTACTTTTTCCAGGAATAATGCCCGCCACGTTGAACAGTGGAAATTTTTGATGTGCCCTTTTAATTTGAATTTTATAGGTTGTCGGGATTTCCTTTGTCAGGAGATAGACAATTGAAGGTTTCTGTACAGTAGGATCTTCGAGAAATTTAGGAGTGTTAAGCATTTGACCAAAACGGACAAAATAGTTTTCAAAAGAGGGATCTACCAATACAAGTGTATTTTCTTTGGACAAAGAATGTTCTCTAAATACTTTCGAAAAATCATCACCCGATTTTATTTTCACAATAGTTATATCGCTTTTATTATCCCATTCCAAATCCATCTGGTGGCCAAGTGAAATAATATGATCTACAGGAATAATCTGGTTATTTACCGTTGCAGATTTGCTCACTGGAGAGATTTTATCTAGTTCAAAAGATTGTCTATAGCTTTGTTCCGCATAGGGTGTGAGACCTATTCTTTTCATCTCGCCGGCAATAAAATCTGCTGCTTTTTCAATGTCTTTGGTGAGCGCAGACCTACCACGCATATCGTCAGCAGCCAAGGTAGTGAGTATACGGCTAACATCTTGGCGTTCCTGGTTGGAAATAACCTGTTGTCCATAGGTAATTGCCGAAATTGCCAGCAAAGATAAGGACAAAATAATTTTAGGTATTGAATTCATATAAAGCTTAGTAATATCTGCATGAAGATAAGGAAAATTCTATAAGTGGACAGAGGGCGGAAAAAATGTAGTATATTTGACTATTAAATTGTTTGAAAATGAAAGAAGTATCTGTAGAAGAATTAAAGAATAAAATCGATAACAACGAGGATTTTCAATTGATTGATGTTCGCGAACCGTTTGAATATGAAGTATCAAATCTCAATGGATTGAATATACCCCTTTCGGGCATATTGATCGAGGCGGATAAGATCGCAAAGGATAAGCCAGTTATCGTACAATGCCGTTCAGGAAAACGTTCTGCGCAGGCAATCATGTTATTGGAACAACAGGGGTTTGACAACCTGGCAAATCTAAAAGGCGGTATACTGGCTTGGAAAGAGGAGATCGATCCCGAATTAGACGTTTATTAAGATGAAGAATTTAGAGCATCAGACTAAACAAGCTTTCCTGTTTAGTCTTGCTTTTTATATCGTCGCTATGTTGGCGCGAATAGTTAACCTTGGTATTTTCCCTATGCTAGGGAGCCTTTCGATCTTATTATCGCTGTTATGGGTAATTTTGGTTCTACGGGAAATCATGCTTTCAAGAACGATCTCCAATACTGAAAGGATGGTTATGGCTTTGACGATTGTTTTATTGAATGTTGTTGGTGGGGCATTCTATTTCTTTGGTGGATGGAGAGAACGGGTATTAGGAGTAATAAAAAAATAATATGTTAAAGTATTTTTTTCTAAATATAGTTTTAAGTTTAGCCATTGTATTTTTAATCTACAGTGGTTTTGAAGGGTATAAGGCCGGCAACATGCTGGTAACAGGATTGTCTATCGCCTTTTTGGTCGTATTGATCTATCTGCGTGTGGTTTTGAGCAAAAGAGTTCGGTCGCTTATTCAACAAAAGGAGAGCGGTAAACAACAGCCGGCTACAAAGCAAAAGAAAAAGTAAAAAAAAGAAGCCTGCGTCAAGCGAGGGCACTGAAAAAGTCTCA
>NZ_DJAS01000031.1:0-7205 GCF_002429765.1 Sphingobacterium sp. UBA5996 | reverse complement strand
GACTTTTCGGACACCCTCTTTAATCAGGCAGAAGGGTTCGGACTTCTAAGATCTTGTGACTTGTTGAAGCCGTCCCGGCCTTAATTTTCAGTTCTATTTTCGTCTTATCTATAGCATCTTGAGGAAGAGGTATTCGTATTGTCTTAATAATTGTCTTCTCATCCTTGTCTTCCAATGTACTTATGGTTTTACCATTGATCATAACTTCAGTTACCCGAGGCGAGCTATCTGCCAGCAATTTGATTGCTACCAGTTTAGTCTCGGGTGTTATTTTCATCGTATAACTAAACCAGCTTTTTGTATCTCGCCATCGCGTATCGCCGAATGCTCCTGCATTGCTACCTTCCTCGCGAAAAAAGTGATCTGATTCTGGTTGCTGTTCACCAGCCACTACTTTATCGACCGTTTTAGCATTAAGGGCCAAACTTTCTATCTCGTCTCTACTCATTTTATCCTGTAATTCCTGTAATTCTTTCGCTGTAGCTTGAGGCCAATAGATCATATAACGAGAATCATGAATACCAAAAAAAGGTTCGAGTTCCATTTGAAGACTTTCTTTTCCGATATAGAGATCAGAGAGTGTAAAATGCAAAGGTTTGGATGCTATAGGTTTTATAAGAGCTGGAATATTATTAGGCTCAGCCTTAAGGATTGGAAGATCACGTAAAGGGATTTGTTTTCCTGATGCGATGTGTCCCATTCGGCTATCATCTGCCTGCAGTCCGGTGAGGTTTTCCTGTCCTGTGCGAGCTCCCAAAACAATAGGTCCATATAAAATACTGTAATAGTTACTCTTATCGGGTAATTGTTCAGTATGTATCTCCATAGGCAGTTCTACGCTAACAATATCACCTTTTCGCCATGTTCGTTTGATTTCGATATGCTCATTCGTCAACTGGAAATTTTCGTAGCGCTTACCATTGACAGACACCTTTGGATTAGTGTTTAACCAGCCCGGTTTACGAATAAACAGGCTGAATGAAGTCGGCTTTTTGGGATTGATTCGTATGTTTGTGTTTGCTTCTGTTGGAAATTTTGTTTCTTGAATAACTTCCATATTTTGCTCCTTCCAGTCTAGGCGTGAAGGAATGTAGAGATTGACATATAAATCATTGTTACGATGGGCATAGATCATTTCACCATATTTGGCGTGATTTTCCATACCTGACCCAACACAGCACCACATACTTGTCTGTGTCTGTGAATAAACGCGATAATGTCCCGGACGGATCTGTGTGAAATACACTAATCCACCATGTTCTGGGTGTTGTGTCGATAGAATATGATTGTAAAGAGCGCGTTCATAAAAGTCGAGATATTTGCCCTGCGGATCAGTTTGGTATAGCATTTTTGTGAGGCGTAACATATTGTATGTATTACAGGTTTCGGGGCCCTCGATGCTGTGGATCATCTTTGAAAAATCATCTGTCGGATTAAAATGTTCACTCACACTATTTCCACCAATGGAAATGGAGCGCTGTTCAACAACGTTGTCCCAAAAATACCTAACGGCTTCCGCCCATTTTTCGTCATGGGAAAGGTCAGCTATACGTTTGAAACCCAGAACCTTTGGAATCTGTGTATTCGCATGAAGTCCTGTTAAATGGTCTTCACGCTGCAAAAGAGGATCGAGAATGGATTTATGGCTGAATTTGCGGGCAAGTTCGAGATAAGCGCTATTTTGGGTAATAGCAGCGACATCTGCGAAGGTTTCATTTAGGCCGCCGTGTTCACTCCTTAGCATATCCTGTATTTGGGCTTCTGAAAGCTGACTAACCAGCTTAAGTGCCCAATCGGTCATTTTAATAAGCATCCTTTTAGCAGATTCATTTCCGGTCAAAACATAGGCATCCCGTAGACCCGCATAGATTTTGTGTATATTGTATAGCGGCACCCATTTCCCATTCAGGTTGAAGCTACCAGCATTGATCTTGCCTTGTTGAACTTCCGCCCAAATAACTTGACCACCAGGTACACCACCAATATACCCATTTCCGTTTGCATCCTGACATCGTTTCAAGTTGTCGAGCATATAATTAAGGCGTTCCTTGATACGACGATCTCCTGTAGAAGCATACATATATGCTAGAGCGGATAAATAGTGCCCGCCAATATGTCCATCTAATCCCGTATTTTCCCAATTGGTATAAGATTCTTTTTTGAGTGGTAAACTGGCTTCACGCAAAAAGGGAGCTAGTAGTCGATCTGGATCCATTTCCAATAAATAATTGATGTCCAGATCTTCTGCATGTTTAAAAAAGCCAGGCAATAACCTTACCTCCCTTAAATCAAAATAATTTAATCGGGGTGTTGTTTGGGCGTAAAGCGCCAAACTAAATAAACTTGCAAGAACGATGTGGAAAAATTTGTTTTTTAAAATCATATCGAATGAAATTATCGTGTGTTTTTAACAAGATCTGATGAGCTTGTCTGGTTAGCAATTATTTAAGAGGAACGGTAAATCAAAGATATTAAATGTGTTACTTATTTTAAATGTTTTTTTTACATTTATACTCCTTTGTTCTAAAATAGGAGATAATTTTTGCGAATAAGGTGATATTGATGAGGCGTAATTTCGAAGCTGAATGGAGTGTGGGTGTTTTAACTTTGTGTAAGACCATATGAAAAATAAAGTTGATCCGTTAGTTTTTTAGCTATACTTGTATATGAATAAAGTTAAAAGTATTGTAGTTTTTTGTGCTTCCAGTTTAGGTAATTCGGCAATTTATGAAGTACAGGCTGCCCATGTTGGTCAGGTTTTGGCTAAATCTGGTATTCGTTTAGTTTATGGTGGTGGACGGGTTGGCTTAATGGGTGCTGTTGCGAACGGAGCTCTCGCTCAGGGAGGTGAGGTAATCGGAGTTATTCCTGACTTTTTAAATTCGAAGGAAAGAGAGCATACGGGAGTAACAAAACTGATTACTGTAGATACCATGCACGACCGTAAACGGATTATGAATGATTATGCGGAAGGGGTTATTGCTCTGCCAGGAGGTTTTGGTACGTTAGAAGAGCTTTTTGAAATGATAACATGGGGGCAGTTGGGTTTACATAAAAAGCCCGTTGGTTTGTTAAATATTAATGGATTTTATAATCATTTAATTCAATTTGTGGATCACATGGTAGAAGAGGGGCTTGTTAAATCGGAAAATAGAGCGATGCTATTGGTTGCTGATACGATTGAGGAGCTGATTGAAAAGATGCAACAGTATGAGGCACCAATGGTTCCTAAGTGGATTGAGAGAGATGAAGTTTAGACAACAATCGTTATTAAAATAGATCGTTTTTTTCAATAGCCTATTAGAAAAAAGCAGATTAGATTAAATCATTTGGTAATTATACGCTGAACAGCTCCTTGTAAATAATTGTTGGGGCGCATCGATTCTATTCTTGATAAAATGCCCGATCATTTGATTCGGGCATTTTTAGTTCAAAGACCTTAAAACCAATCTTTAAAACTCGTATAAAGGCGCTTTGCTTAATCCAGCACAGTAAGTATGCTGTTGTGTTCCCACATTCAGAACGGGCGTTCTTTACGTATAAAACATCCGAAAAATGTGGCCTAAATGAATTTTGTTTCAGATAGCCCTATAGAAATTATGACCAGATTAAAGAGCTTTAATGCCCATTAATAAGTTGAATAGCTATTAATTCAGATCATTTTTTTATAAATGGCAAGTTTTGAACAACATTTTCAACGAAATGAACAACAATTGATCGACCGATTGGGTGTATCTTTGTTATGGCTAGATGTTAGAGTCGTTTGGTCAGCAAAAATACAGCGCTGATCTTCGATTCGGGGGAATCCCCTATATTTTAACCGGCTTTGGGATTCCCCTAATTTACTCGTGAAAAGGAGATATTCTTCTCCCTACACAAAAGGCCCGATCGTATGATCGGGCCTCTTTTAATTTGTATGGCAATATATTTACAAGTGATTTGCCCGTGCAGTGATTTCTGCTATATCTAACACTTCAATCGCTGATTCTTTTTCTTTGATCTTTACGCCATCTTTTAACATAGTCATACAGAAAGGACATGCTGCAGCAAGAACATCAGGCTGCGCATCAATGACTTCTTCAATGCGTTCTATATTAATGTCTTTTACCCCTGGTTCTGGTTCTTTAAACATCTGACCGCCTCCTGCTCCACAACAGAGCCCGTTGCTCTTACAGCGCTTTAGTTCAATCAACTGGGCATCCAGGCTTTCCAATACCTTTCTTGGTGCTTCATACACTTCATTTGCACGGCCAAGGTAGCACGGGTCATGGTAGGTTATTTTTTTTCCTTTGAATACATTGTTGTCAGCTGGTTTCAATTTTCCTTCATCGATCAGACTTTGGATCAATTGTGTATGGTGAATGACCTCATAGTTTCCACCTAGCGACGGATATTCATTCTTCAATGTATTGAAACAGTGGGGACAGGCAGTAACTATTTTCTTAATTTCATAACCATTTAGTACTTCGATGTTCATCATGGCCTGCATTTGAAATAGAAATTCGTTTCCACTTCTTTTAGCCGGATCTCCGGTACACGTTTCTTCTGTACCTAAGATGGCATATTTTAAACCAACATGTGCTAATATTTTGCAGATATCGCGTGTAATTTTTTGTGCACGTTCATCAAAACTGCCAGCACAGCCAACCCAAAATAGTATATCTGGAGTTTCTCCTTTAGCCAACAGTTCTGCTACTGTCGGAACTTTTAATTCATTGTCCATCATAAAACTATTTTTGTTGAGTCCAATTAGCGCGGTCCAGTTGTGCATATTTCCATGGTGCGCCGTTGTTCTCAATATTTCCAAACATATTATTAATACTCGAAGGAGCTTGTGATTCTTCCATAATAGCAAAGCGACGAAGTTCAATAATAATTTCAAGGGGATTAATATTGACGGGGCACTGTTCTACACAAGCATTGCAGCTCGTACAGGCCCATAATTCTTCTCGGCTGATATACGTATCAATTAAAGATTTCCCGTCATCTTGAAAGCTCCCGTTTGTTTTGATATTGGTGCCTACTTCACTTAGTCGATCCCGTGTGTCCATCATTATTTTTCGTGGCGATAGCAGCTTTCCTGTCATATTTGCGGGGCAAGAAGATGTACAACGCCCACATTCAGTACAGGTATACGCATCCAATAAATTCTTCCAGGTCAAATCCTGTACATCTTTGGCCCCAAAACGTGCATTTGCATCTGTGGAAGGCGGAGTGAAACTAGGATCAAGCATGGCTTTTACCTCATTGGTGACAGCAGGCATATTAGATAGCTTACCTTTGGCATTTAGATTCGAAAAATAAGTGTTTGGAAAAGCCAGAATAATATGAAGATGTTTAGAATAGGGTAGGTAATTCAAGAAGGCAAGTACGCCAAGAATATGAAACCACCAGCAAAACCGTTCTATTAAAAATAATATATCTGTCGAAGCTGGAAGGTAGGGAAGGAGATAATGGCTTATTGGAAATGAACCTACAGAGGTAAAATGTGCATAGCCATACAGCTGCAATTTAAGATCGGAAGCGTTCATGAGTAAAAAAGCCGACATTAAAAGAATCTCTGTGATTAAAATAATATTTGCATCCGTCTTGGGCCAATTTTTCAATTCCAGGCTATTTAAACGAGCTACTTTAGCGCTATTTCTCCTGATTAAGAAAATGACACAGGATAGCAGCACGCCGAGTGCGAGCCATTCAAATGCTCCGATTAAAAAATTATAAAAGCTTCCTAAAAATGAAAAGATCCGATGTGTGCCGAATAGCCCGTCTATGATAATTTCCAACATTTCAATGTTGATGATAACAAAGCCGAGGTATACGAATAAATGCAAGACTGCAGGAAAAATTCGCTTGAACATTTTTTTTTGTCCAAAGGCGACAAGGAGCATCATCTTCCAACGCTCTGCAGGTTTACCCGAACGATCCGCTGGGCGGCCCAGCTTGATGTTCCGATAAATCTGTTGTGCATTTTTGCTAAAAAGGAATAATGCTACAGCGAAACAAACTGCAAATATTAGTTGACCTATCATATGTTTGAATCTTGGTTATAAACAAATATACTATATTATTTTGTTATGCTAACATAGTAAAAATAAATCAAAAATGGATATATAGCAATATTTTATTGAAATTTTAAATGAGGATTATGGGTGCTAATGAAAAACGTCCAAAAATGATTATTCTCTTTGGACGTTTTCTTTATTTATAGCCGATTAGTCTATAGCTGGACATCAGCGAAGGTCTGCTCTAAAATTTTGCGCACGGTTTTTTCAATCCGTTGTTTCCCTGCTTCGGTATTGATATCGATACCAAAAAAAGCACTGCCTGTCGATTTCGCTTGTAGGCTCATATAGTTAATGGAACTCAACAGAATAGCAAATGTTGCCCGGAGGTCGTTTTCCGAATTTTCAAACTTAGAGTCTATGTGTTTAAACAATTCTTCACCAAGCATTTCTCTTCTTTCGGCAATGTTTTTTAACGCTTTGGTCTTTTCGCCTAATCCCCAATGAATGACTTTTTGTTTCGTTTTATCCTTTAAAAAGGTGTTAAACTGAGATTTAAGTAATTCTTCTAGCGAGGAGATAGTGATGGAGCGCGGATTCGAGATCATTTGCTCTAAGACTCCCTTATCTCCGATTTGCCAAAAGTCTTTTTGTGCCATGTAAGCTTCCACGAGTTGATCAAGACCACCAAAATAATTCCATATTAGTGCTTTGTTCAGCCCACATTCCAAAGCAATATTAGGCCCGTTCAATGCGTGATATCCTTTTTTCTGAATTACCTTTCCGACAGCTGCAATCATTCGAGCCTTGGTGCGTTCCTTGTCACGAATAGGACCGGAAGTCACCTTTCTTTCTTTTTTAGGATTATCCTCAATTACTTTCTTTTTCATGCGAATAAAATCAAATTAACGAAGAAGCATTCTTGGGCACCTCTTATTCGTCTGTTAAAGAACAAATTTGGGACCACGAAGTTTTCATTAGGGTAGATATGTTTGTTTTTCTGGAACAATATCCAAAATTTAGCTGGTAAATGCAAGAAAATCAAGTATGAGATTTTTAGTTTATCATATTCTTTAGGCTCAAGGGAAAGCTATGTTGGAGGAATTGTACGATCTATTACAATAAAATTGGGTTTGATTTATTGAAATGGAGTTTACATAAAAAAAAGGATCATCCATACAGGAGGGCACTGAAAAAGTCTCA
>NZ_DJAS01000019.1:0-42247 GCF_002429765.1 Sphingobacterium sp. UBA5996 | reverse complement strand
GGGACTTTTTCAGTGCCCTCCCATACAGATGATCCTTTTTTTATGTATCAAGTTATATACTAACTTATTTTCTTGCTGGAGCAGCAGCAGGAGCTGCCGTTGCTGAAATACCTAATTTAGTCTTTACAGCAGCAGTTAAATCTTCTCCACCTTGGAAGTAAGGTATATTTGTACTTGAAATATCAAATACATAAGCCATACCTTTTTCTTTAGAAACAGCATTTACAGCTTCGCCAACTTTTCTATGGATTGGAGCAATTAATTCTTCTTCTTTTTTATTTAGGTCTTCTTGAGCAGCTTGTTGAGCTGTCTGAATACGAGCTTGAATATCTTGCAATTCTTGACCTATTTTGTTGATTTCTGGATCAACTGTTTCTTTATTTGCTTCACTTCTGTTACGCAATTTATCGTTTGCATCTTTTTGTTTTGTTTGATAGATGGTAACCATATCTTGAATTTCTTTGGTTTTACCATCACTCAATGTTTTCAATTGCCCTTCAGCCGCTTTAAATTCAGATGTAGATTGAATAATTTCTGCAAAGTTGATATGACCAATCTTTTGTTGCGCATTTGCAAATTGAGTTGAGAAAAATACTGCCACTAAAGCAACCGCACCCTTTAATAAATTTTTCATGCTTTTCATTTTAATCTAATGAGCCATCACTATGGCAATCTTTTAGTTTTTTAATTAATTACTATTAATATTATTTGTGTTCACAATGATAATAAACTCCAGCTTAGTTTGCAAGACTAGGATTAGGTTTATACCCTAATTTTGTAATGACATCATTACTTTTATTCAATTTTGGATTAGCATAAAGAAAAGTTGACTCATTACCTTTATCCATAATAAAATCTACACCCTGTGCAGTAGCGACTTCTTGGATAGCTTTTGCTACACGATCTTGAATAGGCTTCATTAATTGTGCCCTTCTTTTAAAGAGGTCGCCTTCAAATCCAAACTTTTGTTTTTGATAGTCTTTTACTTCTTTTTCTCTTGTTACGATTTCATCCTCACGGCGGCGGCGCATGTCTTCATTAAGTAAAACTTGATCTTTTTGATACGCCTGATAGAGCTTTTCGATTTCCGCATACTTCTGATCAACTTCTTCTTGCCATTGTTTAGACAGATCATCCAGCTGCTTTTGCGCGGTTGTATATTCAGGAATATGTTTTAAGATATATTCTGAATCAGCATATGCAATTTGTTGGGCAAATGTCGCTGTAGCACTAACGACTACAAAAGCTATAACTAACAATAATTTTTTCATATTTCCTGTAAGTTTTTATAGACTATACGTTTAATTGTTTAACACTAATTTACCTTATGACTTTTGATAATTCCAAAAGTTTAATTCGATAAAATCGTTCTACGTAAATTTAACGCTCAAAAATAAGAAAAAAGAAGCAATCTAATAGATATTTGTCAGGTTTAACACTATTTAACTTGTTGGCCAATCGACCGATCATTGTTCTCCCAATGTTGGCATGGTTTTCTTTTTAGTGCTAACGCAAGGCATGATTTTGAGGAAAACGTTTTAAAGCAAAAAAGCTATCTACAATTTCTTGCGATAGCTTTTTTAAACTTTATGTCCCAATAGCTTGGAATCAACAAGGACTAGAAACCGCCCATATTTTGCATGATACTAAATGTAAAGTTTTGTTTCCATGTACTGCTCGGCAAACCAGGAATAGGATCGAATGCATGTCCATAGTCTATTCCCAACATACCAAAGATAGGTAAGAAGATTCGAGCACCTACACCCGCAGAGCGGCGTACTTTAAATGGATTATATTCGGTGAACTTGTTCCACGTATTTGCGGCTTCAGCAAATGCCAAGACGTAGACAGTCGCTTGGTCATTTAACATAACTGGATGACGTAACTCCATTTGATATTTTGTATAAATTGGACTACCTGAATTTCGTGCTACATTCACATTTTGTGTCCCTTCAGGAATGATTACGCCATTTGCATAACCACGTAATGCAACAATTTCCGACCCTTGTAAGTAATCAAACCCTTGCATACCGTCGCCACCCACTTTGAAACGCTCGAAAGTTGATATTTCAGTTTTGCTCGAATATTTACCCAAGAAACCAAATTGCGCTTGTGCTTTGAAAACAAGTTTACCAACAATTTTTGCATACCACTGCGAATCAAATTTCCATTTGTGATATTCAGTCCAACGGTAGCGTTCTTGTGCGGAACCATTTTTATAGTCAATGTTATTGAACAATGAATATGGAGGGGTCAATTGCACCGAAAATTTGATGTTCGAGCCCGAAGTAGGATAGATAGGAGCATCGATTGAGTTGCGGCTGAATTCTTGTGTCAAGTTGATATTATAGGCTGTACCATTATCAAACAGGAAGTAATTTCCATAGTTTTGTAGCTTATAGCGCTGGAATGACAAAGAAGTATTTGCCTGGAACCAGTTGTCTGGCCATTGCAAGCGTTTACCTAAAGTAGCCGTAACACCTGTCATCCAGATGCGGTTTAACTCTGAATCTTTTACAATTTGTTCGCCAGTATAGTAGTTAAACCCTCCATACGATGAGCTTGACGTATAGGCACTCAAACCAAAATAAATTGGTTTTTTGCCACCTAGCCAAGGTTCTGAGAACGAGAAGCTATACGATTGATAGCGTTTGCCCGAAGTTTGGCCACGTACACTCAATTTCTGCCCATCCCCACGTGGCAACGGTTTCCATGAACTTTTGTCAAAGAAATTGCTGGTAGAGAAGTTATTGAAGGTTAAACCTAAGGTTCCGATAATCTGACCTGCACCATAACCACCAGAAAGTTCTACCTGATCCGAAGGTTTTTCTGTTACGTTATATACAATGTCCACCGTACCCTCTGCATAGTTTAAATTGGTGGGTACCGGATTGGTTTTTTGTTCATCAAAATTTCCCAGCTGCGCAATTTCGCGCACACTCCGCATAATTTGTTCTTTTGAGAACTTTTGACCTGGTTTTGTGTAAATTGAACGTAATACAACACGGTCATTGGTAACATCATTACCTTTGACAATAACATTGTTGATCGTATATTGAGCCCCCTCATAGACGCGCAAATTCAAATCGATCGTGTCGTTGTAAATACGGGTTTGTTCCGGGTCTACCGAAAAAGTAAGATAACCATCGTTCATATAGATGGAAGAGATGTCATCACTATTTTTTGTGGGGCCCATCAATTTTGCGGTTAATTTTTCTTCTGAAAATACATCGCCACGTTTGATCCCTAAAATTTTGTTAAGTAAGGTATCAGAATATTTAGCGTTACCTGTCCAGACAATATTACCTACATAATATTTAGGACCTTCGTAAATGTCAAAATTCACCAACACATTTTTCTCACCCTCACGAATAACAGTATCTTTTAGGATAGTCGCATCACGATATCCTTTGTCAGCCATTTTTTTGATCAGGTTTTCTTTACCTTCTTTGTATTTTTCTTCCTTGAATTTTCCTGGGCCAAAAATACGGTACCACATTTTTTGTTTGATAGGTTTGGCCATTTTTCTCAACTCTTTCTGAGAGAAATGCTCATTTCCCGTAAAAGTCATTTTTTTGACTCTAACCTTATGTTTTTTATCTACATCGGCAATAAGTATTTCATTATTAGCCTGTGCCGAGTCTTTTACCGTCTTCAACGTAATCTCTGGATATAAATAGGCTTTTTCTTTCAGAAAACGCTGAATGGTAGCACGCGTAGTATTCATCAAATTTTCATTGACAATTTTGCCTGTGTTGCTATTTAAACGTTTGCGGACTTCTTCGGTTTGACTTTTACTTAAGCCATTGATGTCAATTCGAGTTAAACGGGGACGTTCTACTACACGAATGGTTAAAAATATATTTTCACCTTCAATTTTATCTGCCCATAATTCGACATCATCAAAGAGGCCTTGAGCCATCATATCCTTCACTACTTTTGCAGTTGCCTCACTTGGAACTTCCAAATATTGACCTACCGACAATTTAGATATGGTAATTAATACATTTTTATCTAAAAATTGTGTTCCAGTTATATCAATTGCACTAATTACATAGTTTTTAGGATTGAGATAGCTGATTTTTTCTGGGTCATTTAAATTGAACGCACCTTTGTCCTGTCCGTAGACGAGTTGCATTGATGAGAGACCAAAAAATAGTATTACGGGTAGTATACGCTTCATTTATCTATAATTATTGGCGCTAAAGTACACCAATCGTTTGTTAATTTTTGTTAATTAAGAAAATTTAACCAGCTTGTTTTCTTCAAATCAGTGGACAAATTTAATAAAATCATTTATAACTGCTCACTTGTTTTTCCAAACCTTCTTTCGCGTTGTTGGTAGTCTACAATCGATTTGTATAAATCCTCTTTAGTAAACTCAGGCCACATCTTATCTAAGAAGCACAGTTCTGAGTAAGCAATTTGCCAAAGTAAAAAGTTGCTAATTCTCAATTCTCCACTTGTGCGTATGAGCAGATCAGGGTCTGGAAGGTTTTGCGTATAGAGGTTTGAAGTAAATAAGTCATCGTCAATTTCATCTATAGTGAGTAGTCCATCTTTTACTTGTTGTGCTAGATTTCGAGTAGCATCCACGATCTCTTGGCGGGAACTGTAGCTCAATGCTAGCGTCAACGTACAGTGTTTATTTTCTTTTGTCGCTGCTATGGTCTCTTGAAGCTTTTTTTGTGCATGTGAAGGTAGTTTGCTAATGTCGCCAATGACATTCAAGCGAACCCCATTTTCCTGAAAAGTTTTGATTTCTTTTTTGAGTGAAGAAACCAATAGCTCCATAAGAGCCATTACTTCAAGTTTAGGTCTATTCCAGTTTTCTGCAGAAAATGCATAAAGTGTCAGAAATTTAATATTGGCTTGTACACATCCCTCTAAAGCTTCTCTCACTGCTTTTACGCCATTTTGGTGCCCAAAAACACGAAGTTTTCCTTTCTGTTTTGCCCAGCGGCCATTTCCATCCATGATGATGGCGATATGCTGTGGCAACTTAATATTATCTATCTGATCTAAAAAACTCATTTTTGCTGTTTTCAATAAAATTAACACCTTAGCCGGTCATGCTGTTTCGGCGTCTTAAAACCTATTCTCGGTTTTCTGTATTCCTATCAATGATTAGTGTTTATTAAACTTTTCATCGAATGAATGATTTCATGCGGATTTCTCATCGGAATTTGATCATTCTACCGTCCTTTATTTCTTCCAAATATCGATTTTTAATTGGAAATTCAGAAGTACAATATATATAAAGATTAATTGAAATATCTTGGGCAATCAGTTTTGGTGCTTTTTTTCAACTAGCGCAAGCTAGTTTGAACCTAGCAATAGCTTAGTAGTTCCTGACATCAATCCCCCAAAGTAATTTTTCTCGCAATGTGCTGAAAAAGCTTTCATGGGGAAGTCTAATAAGATTAATCGTAAATGGAGCCTGCTTAATCGTTAATTTTACGGATGTATCAATAGACTCATTTTTCGAATCACAGCTCAGAATATATTGATTGCTACGGCTTTCTATTTCTAACTCTAGGGTAAACTGATTGGAAATGACAATCGGTCTAACATTGAGATTGTGAGGTGAAATAGGGGTAATCACGAAATTACCGCTTTCGGGCATAATAATAGGCCCGCCACAACTCAGAGAATACGCCGTGGAGCCGGTAGGTGTAGCGATAATCAGTCCATCCGCCCAATATGAATTAAGCCATTCACCGTTAATGCGGGCATTTACGGTAATCATAGCCGAGCTATCGTAACGAAATACCGTAATATCGTTCAGTGCGTAGTGATTACCTTGGAACAAATTTGTCTGCTCGGATTCGACAGAAAGCAATACGCGCTTTTGTACACTATAACGCTGGTTAAGAATGTCATCCAAAGAGTCTTCAAAATCGTTTTTATTGATTGAAGCTAAGAAACCAAGTCGACCAAAATTCATTCCAGCGATTGGAATTCCAGAATCTTTTATTAGTGAAACGGCAGACAACATTGTTCCATCACCACCCAAACTCAGCATAATGTCGATACAGCCTTTAATTTCTTGGTACGTAGTGTATGTGGAGAAGTTAAAATCACATTCAAACTGTGTGATGAGAAATTTATGAAATGGTTCATACACCCAAATTTCAATATTTTTATCAACAAGATATTCAAATAAGTGTTTCACATGTGTTATAACAGAGGGTTGAAACTCTCTTCCATATATTGCGATTCTCATATTGTTTTCAATTTTAATGGGAGCAAAGATGAGAAAAAAATAATTCTAATTATATGTTGATGTAATTCATGAGCTGCTGATAGCGGTCGGCAGTGTCATCGAAGGCTGCAATCGTATTGTGAGTTTCCAAAATTAAGTAGTTATGCCGCAGAAATGAATTGAGCAAGGTGCCAATATTTGATTTGTCTATTTTTAGCGTAACTTCAATATTATCGTTGTCCAAATTTATTTTGGTAGCACAATTGAGAATTCTGCAATTATCACTTTCCACGAGATGCGCAATTTGAGACAATGAAAAATCATGTAGTCCGATTGCTAAGACAATAATTGCGCCCGATTCATTTTGTGATTGAATCAAACTGATTGCTTTTAAAATATCTAACTGCGTACAAACTCCAATATATTTGTTGTCCTGGTCCAAAATAGGAATAATTGTGCTATTGTACACAGTCATCATCACCAGGGCATCATAAGGATGTTGATTAAACTTTAACTGTATTGGAACTGTATTTATGGGGATGGAAGAAAGCAATGCCTCCTCGTCTTCGGCTTCCAATAAAATGGTTTCATTGACTAAGCCAATATATTCGTCTCCATTTAAAACAATTAATTCTTTACAAAGCATATCCTGGAGCTTTTCGAGCGCCTGTTGTATTGAATCAGCATTTTGAATACTGAAATCTGCGTTTGAAAGAAATTGACCTATTAGCATATCCAAACTTAATAAAAAAACTAGGTCAAAAGAAATTTTCAGGATGAGATTTCTGCTTAATTCTTTGAGTCGCTCTAGCACTTCAAAAACTCAGGCAAAAGGACAGATTGCATAATTGCAAATAAGTACATTTTTAAAGTTTAAAATTGTACTTTTATTACCGTTCTGTTATTATTTTTGTCAGCGAATTGAGAAAGGCTTGGTTAGAAGCCTTTCTAAGGATGTAATTTCTAATCAGAAAAATAGGATTGATGACCACAAGCGAGAATAAAAAATTTATTGATATACGTGAAGTTATTCACAAAAAGAACGCGGGGCTTGCTAAATGGATTCCGTCTTTTTTAATGAATTATTTAAAAAGGACAATTCATGAAGATGAGATAAATGATATTATGACGCGCTTTGCAGATCTTCAGGGATTGGATTTTGTTGATGCTCTGATCAATGATCTGGATGTAAAGGTCAATTTATACGGTGCGGAAAATATTCCAGCATCGGATCCTGTAATTTTTGCATCCAATCATCCTTTGGGAGGATTGGACGGTATCGCATTTATGCATGCTATTGGTAAGCAGCGGCGTGACGTCAAATTTTTAGTGAATGATATTCTGCTAAATATAGGCAATTTGAGACCTCTTTTTGTGGGTGTAAACAAGCTCGGAGGACAGGGAAAACAGGCTATTACAGCGATTGAAGAGGCATATGGTGCAGATGACGCGCTACTGGTATTTCCGGCTGGTTTAGTTTCCAGAAAACAAAAAGATGGGCATATTGAGGATCTTGAATGGAAGAAAAGTTTCATCAGTAAAGCAAAAAAATATAAAAAAGATGTCATTCCAGTGTTAATAGACGGTAAAAACTCTAAGTTTTTTTATAATTTTGCAAGGCTTAGACAGAAAATAGGTCTTAAGGTAAACATTGAAATGTTATATTTACCTGATGAAATGTTTGCTCAACGTGGACATACCGTCAATATTATAGTAGGAGAAAGAATCCCTTATACAGCGTTTGATCAATCAAAAAACGAAAAAACTTGGGCTGAGGAAGTGAAAAGAAGGGTTTATGGATTGGCTCAAGAAAAATAGAATTTATGCAAGAAATTATACCTCCAGTTGATAAAGCATTATTGAAGACCGAATTGAATAAAGACGTTTTCTTACGATATACCAACAATGGAAATAACGAGATATATTTAATCAACTATCATAATTCGCCAAATGTCATGCGGGAAATTGGGCGTCTACGGGAGTTGACTTTTCGTGGGGCAGGCGGAGGTACAGGACTTTCAATTGACATTGATGAAAATGATACCTGCGAAGATTGCTACGATCAGTTGATCGCGTGGAATCCCGAAGATGAGGAAGTAGTTGCTGGTTATCGTGTCATCAAATGTGCTGACGCAGGAGAGGTAGATGGTGTGCCCAATTTGTCAACAGCGCATTATTTTCAGTTTTCTGATTTGTTCGCACGTGAGTATTTGCCCTACACCATAGAATTGGGGCGCTCTTTTGTTCAACCTAAATATCAACCCGCCATAGATAATCGAAAAGGAATTTTTTCATTAGATAACTTGTGGGACGGCTTAGGAGCCTTGGTTATGCTTAATCCGGAAATAAAATATCTCTTCGGTAAGGTAACAATGTATCCGCATTACAATAAAGATGCACGTGATATGCTGCTTTACTTTATGGATTATTATTTCCCGGATCACGATAACTTGGTGCTACCCCTTCCTGCATTGGAAATAAAGAACGATTACGATCGTTTTATCGGTATTTTTGATGGATTGGATTATAGGGAGGGATATAAAGTGCTCAACAGTCGTGTAAGGGCATTGGGAGAGAATATTCCACCGCTCATCAATACGTATATGAACCTTTCGCCAACCATGAAATCTTTTGGTACAGCACGTAATAACGAATTTGGTACAGTGGAGGAAAAAGGTATCTTAATTGTAATAGACGATGTATATCCTGGCAAGAAGGAACGTCATATGAATACGTTTGAGCGGGACCGTGAATACGGTCATCGAAAGCCTAAACGCGGATAAAAAGCAAAAGGGGATTCATAAATTGAATCCCCTTTTAGCTGTTATAAAATACGCTGACTAGGCAGGTTTTATACAGATATAGAGCCCAAAAGCTAAAATAGCGCCTAAGATGGGGCCCACGATAGGAATCCATGCATATGACCAGTCCGAGCTGCCTTTTCCTTTAATTGGCCAAAGCGCATGAAATAGACGCGGACCGAGATCACGGGCAGGATTTATGGCATACCCTGTAGTACCACCTAATGATAGACCGATGGCCCAAACGACAAAAGCGACAGGAATAGCACCAAGGGAACCCATACCGATGGGCTCAGTTTTTTCATTGATGGTAATCTCTTGGCCTGTAATGAAGAAAATTGCAAAAATTAACACAAAGGTTCCGATGATTTCACTCACCAGGTTTGTTGAAGTATTTCGTATGTTCGGTATAGTGGCAAAAACACCGAGTTTGGTGGTGGCATCTGCCGTAGCATCGAAGTGATCTTTGTGCATGGCGTAGGTTAACATGGCGCCACAGAAGCCGCCGGCAATTTGGGCGAGAATATAGCCAGGTACTTCGATCCATGGGAGCCCATGATTGAGAGCGACAGCAATTGTTACTGCAGGGTTGAGATGCGCACCGGTATAGGGTCCGGCAAATACTACCCCCACGTAAACTGCAAGCGCCCATGCCGTGGTGATTACAATCCATCCTCCATTTTCCCCTTTTGTACCTTTCAATATAACGTTGGCGACAACTCCGTTCCCTAAAAGTACTAGGAGTGTTGTGCCGATAAATTCTGCTAAATAATGGTTCATGCTTGTGGGTTAGTGTTCGGTCCAGTACTGTAATGCTTTAACTCCCTTGGTCCAGAGTTTAATGATCTTGTTTGTCTGCTCTTCCTGCTCTGTTTCGGGTTCAAATATACGATCCTGTGCCCAAAACTTTGATATTTCCTGCGCGTCTTTCCAATAGCCCACAGCTAGTCCCGCCAAGTATGCCGCGCCCAAAGCCGTTGTTTCCGTAATTTTAGGGCGTACCACGTTGCTATTGAGTATATTGGCCTGGATTTGCATGAGTAGATTATTTGCTGTTGCACCGCCATCTACACGTAATTCTTTGATTGGTATGCCGCTATCGGCTTCCATTGCCCGGAGGACATCACGAGTCTGTAGGGAGATCGCTTCTAGTGAGGCGCGTGCGATATGGCCGTTGGTCGTTGCGCGCGTAAGTCCAAATAAAGTGCCTTGTGCACGGGCGTTCCAGTATGGAGCTCCCAATCCTGCAAAGGTGGGAATAAAGGTGACGCCACCATTATCTTTTTCTGTAAGTGCCAGTTGTTCAACGTCGGCTGATTTATAGATAATGTTAAGATTGTCGCGTAACCATTGAACCAGCGCGCCGCCGATAAATATGCTTCCTTCCAAGGCATATTCTGTTTTTCCGTTAATTTTCCAGGCAACGGTTGTTAAAAGGTTATTCTTTGAACGAATTGGTTTATCGCCAATATTCATTAACATAAAGCATCCCGTTCCGTACGTATTTTTGACCATTCCTTTCTCGATACATTGCTGACCAAATAGTGCAGCCTGCTGATCGCCGGCAATTCCAGCTATCTTGACTTTATGAGCAAAAATGGTTGTCCGGGATTCGCCATATATTTCGCTGCTTTCTTTTACTTTGGGAAGCATGGCGGGGGGGATGTCAAATAGTTCGAGCAGTTCCTTGTCCCATTCCATGCTATGGATGTTGAAGAGTAAGGTACGGGAAGCATTCGTTACGTCAGTGATGTGGACATCACCGCGAGTCAGGTTCCATACGAGCCAAGTGTCGATCGTTCCACAGATTAATTCCCCTTTTTGCGCTTTATCACGGGCACCTTCGACGTGATCCAGAATCCATTTTATTTTGGTCGCAGAAAAGTATGGATCCAATATCAGACCGGTTTTTTCCTGAATTATTTCATGTTTTTTGGACTTGCGCAATTCGTCACAATAATCCGTTGTTCGTTTATCTTGCCAAACGATGGCATTATAAATTGGTTTTCCGGTCTCTTTATCCCAAACGACCACAGTTTCGCGTTGGTTGGTAATGCCAATGGCTGCAATATTTTTGCCATTTAATCCTGCCTTAGTGGTTGCCTCTGCGGTAACGCCTGCTTGTGTTGACCAGATCTCATGAGGGTCGTGTTCGACCCATCCTGGTTGTGGGAATATTTGCGTGAATTCCTTCTGCGCAATGGATACGATATTTCTGTCCTTATCAAAAATGATGGCTCTGGAGCTCGTAGTACCTTGATCCATTGCCAAGATGTATTGCTGTTCCATAATTAAGTGTTGGTGGTTATTTTTTATTATTTTAAGATATAATTCTGTGCAACTTTACGAAAACTTTCTACTTGATGGTTTTGCCAATCTTCATCCTTTTCCAGCTCCTGAGCTAGTATTTTAGCAACTTCGGGAGCCGCTTCCATGGCGGCTTTAGCGTCAAGAAACAGCATGCGGACACGTCGGGATAGCACATCTTCCACAGTTCTGGCAAGTTCATTGCGTGCCGCCCAAACAACCTCTGCTTTTTTGAATTCAAGCTGTGTTATTAATTTTTCGTTCCATTCAGGTTTTTCTTGTGCCAATGCATTGATGGCTTCTTGGTCGGCGCCATAAATATATAGGTGATTGCTTCTGTCTGATGTCGGAATGGCGCTATAAATCTTTTGTGTGGCCGACCGGCTTTCCTTTTGCGGTAGGCAGCCAATTTTTATCGCTTTGTCGATTGTATCTTGCCCCATTCGCCGGAATGTTGTCCACTTTCCGCCTGTTAACGTGAGTAATTTGGAGTCGCTGACGATAACCTTATGGCTTCGTGATATTTCTTTGGTTTTATTGGAATTACCAGTAGGTGCGGCAAGCGGCCTAAGACCAGCGAATACAGCCAAAGCATCTGCTCTTGTGGGCTGTTTTATTAAGTAGCGACCTGCAGTTTTTAAAATAAAATCAATCTCCTGTTCCAATGCTATAGGTTCAAGGCTATGTTCATCGATCGGCGTATCTGTTGTTCCTACGATAATGCGGTTGTGCCAGGGTACAAGGAAAAGCACGCGTCCGTCATCTGTTTTTGGAATCATAATAGCGTCATCTCCAGGGAGGAAAGATTTGTCAAAAACAAGGTGGACACCTTGGCTGGGACGTACCATTTGCTTAGCCTCGGGCCTGTCCATTTTTAAGATATCATCGACAAATATGCCGGTAGCATTAATAATCGCCTTCCCTTGTATGGTAAACACTTCGCCGGTTTCGGTATCATTGGCGATAACACCGTTTATTCGTCCGTTCTTATCCTTAGTGAGATTATTCACCCTCACATAATTTAGGGCAACACCACCCATTTGTATACAAGTCTGTGCTACATTGAGAGCAAGTCTTGAATCATCAAATTGTCCATCTTGATAAACTACTCCGCCATATAAACCTTTAGGTCTAACCGTACTTATGCGATGCAGTGTTTCTTTTTTATTAATATGAATGGATTTTCCTAAACTTAATTTACCGGCAAGAAGATCATATATTTTCATTCCAATGGTATAAAATGGACCTTCAAACCAATTGTAGTTGGGTATAATAAATGATTGGTTTTTCACCAGATGAGGAGCGTTTTTTTGTAGTAGACCTCTTTCGTGAAGTGCTTCTTTAACCAGACTAATATCACCTTGAGCTAAATAGCGTACACCGCCATGAACGAGTTTGGTCGCTTTGCTCGAAGTGCCTTTTGCAAAATCAACCTGTTCCAGCAAAATTGTTTTGAATCCGCGGCTTAAAGCATCCAATGCAACACCTAATCCACTCGCTCCACCACCTATTACGATAACATCCCATGTGCTCGTATCTCTTATTTTTTCTATCAGTTTTGACCTTTTGAATTCTTGGTGTTTCATTTTGTTTCGTTTTGGAGTTTTATGGTGAACTTTGTTGCTGCTTTGTTTTCCCTTCCTCAATACTAAGTTATGGTATATTCATCAAATTTTAAAAGAAATTACATAATATTTATGTTAAGATATGATGTTTGTTTTTATTTTGTTTTGTTTTTTATTGTTTTGATTTTAATTAAGAAAGCTTTTCCCTTTCCGCCAAAAGTTCGATAGGCAACATCAATAAGCTTTTTTTATTCGTTCCTATTCGATGGTTTGATCATGACCGAATTTGATTACTTAAGGCAGCAGCTGTACTGCGTTGATCATGTTTGACGATGCTGTCAACATGCAGGCTTGTGTGATTCAAAATGTTTTTCTGCATGGTCAATAGTTATATAATGTTTAACCATTATAGGTCTTGTATGTTTTGGTTTGGGTAAATGATTTTGTAATTTTAGTTTACTATTTAATTTATTACGATGAGGAAGATAAGATTAATACTTTGTGGGGCTGTTGTATTTATCGGAACCCTAGTGTTGCAGTTTAATGCATCTGCACAACAAGATGTGGCAACAGACCAGCTTTCAAAGCCTTACAATCCAGATGCTGATGCGCAAGATGATATTAATCGGTTATTAGTTCAGGCCAAGCAAGAAAGGAAAAATATTATTATCCAAGCTGGGGGAAATTGGTGTGTCTGGTGTTTGAGGTTTAATGATTATATTCACAAAACGCAAAGTGTAGATAAGTTGCTGAAGAATAGCTTTCTCTATTATCACTTGAATTATTCGAAGGAAAATAAAAATGAGACTGTTTTTCAGAAGTATGCTCCCGAGGGAAGTAAACTCGGTTATCCATTTTTTATTGTTTTAGATAGCAATGGAAAAACTTTGCATGTGCAGGAAAGTGGTAGCCTGGAAAAGGGAAAATGGTATGATGAAGAAAAAGTACTTAATTTCTTGACAGCTTGGGTGGCGGAATAAATTTTTGATACCATATCTATACGGAAAGAGGCTTTTCTTTACGCAATAAACTACCGAGTCGAACACAAAGATTGCGTCCTAAAACTTGTCATTCCTGTGCAGGGAAAGATCGAAATGAAGAAGTCGTTCGGATATTTGATTCGTACCTGCTTCGAAGGATCAATAGTGGTCGCGATACTGTTCATGGGGCGAAGGTGGTGCGAACACAGTACGAAGACAACCCAAAACAACGATAGCGCTAAGGCCATCATCAGACTCTCTTTTATGCTGAAATTGGTTTACCGCTCTTGTATCCGCTTACTGAATATTTCCATTAATAGACATTGTGTTTGTCGGGTGTATTGATTTTGGCATGTCTGACGGTGAATACTTTGGCAGGCTAAAAATAAAAAAGTCTCTTTCCTAAGATTGAGACCTTTTTTTTGTGCTTTAAAACACGCTTTCTCTGCACGATATTTGTCATCCGGCAATTAAAAGAGCGCGTATTCTGGGTTTAACATCTTATTGATAGCCTAATAACTTCATGACTTGTTTGGAGTTTTGTTCCTCACCAAACACCTCGTAGTTGAATGTTTCGTCTCTATTGCGGCGTACGAGCACATGTTTAGGCGAAGGCAATAAGCAGTGATGAATTCCTCCATACCCACTTAACACATCTTGATAGGCCCCTGTATGAAAGAATCCAAGGTATTGTACTTTGCGTGTCTTTGGCATAAATACCGAATTCATATGTGCTTCCTGATTATAATAATCCTGACCATCGCAGGTAATACCACCTAGATTGACACGTTCATATTCCGAATCCCAGTTGTTGATCGGCAAGAGGATGTATTTTTGATTCAATGCCCATACATCCGGTAAATTCGTAATAAATGAGCCATCAATCATAAACCAGCGTTCACGGTCGTTTTGTTGCTTGCGGCCGAGTACCTTGTAAAGAATCCCTGAAGCTTCAGCAACGGTGTATTTACCGAATTCGGTAATAATATCGGGTTCCATTACCTCGTGGTGCGCGCAGATTTGTTTGATTCGGTTCACAATTTCATTGACCATGTATTCGTAGTCAAAGTCGTGCACCAGTGAATCCTTAAACGGCATACCGCCACCGATATCCAACGTATCTAAGTCTGGGTTTACTTTTTTGAATTTGCAATACAATGTGACGTATTTTTCCAGTTCATTCCAGTAGTATGGAGTGTCCGAAATACCTGAATTGATGAAAAAGTGAAGCAGCTTGACTTTAAAGTTTGGATTGTCAACGATTTTGTTATTATAGAAATCGATAACATCTTCCTGACGGATTCCTAAACGAGAGGTATAAAATTGAGAGTCTGGTTGCTCTTCGGATGCAACGCGGATTCCTAAAGCACAAGGCTCGTCCAGTTCGATTTCATCGTCGTAAAGGTTAAACTCTTCTTTGTTATCTAGTACAGGTATAATGTTCGTATATCCATCATGGATCATATCCACAATATACTGTTTATACTGATACGTTTTGAATCCATTACAGATGACTGTAATGTCCTTTGTTACGGTACCTTGTCTTTCCAATGAATCGATCATCGGCATATCAAATGCAGACGAAGTTTCTAGGTGGATATCATTTTTCAAGGCTTCTTCTACAATGTGCTTGAAATGGGATGATTTGGTACAATAACAATATTTGTAAGATCCGCGATAGTTATGTTTCAGAATTGCGGTCTGAAAAAGGATTTTCGCTTGCTGAATTTTTTTGCTGACGATCGGCAAATAAGTAAAACGTAGCGGCGTACCGTACGTTTCTATCATTTCCATTAAATTCAAATCGTGGAAATACAATTCGTCGTCGATGATTTCGAATCCGTCTTGGGGAAAACCAACACTTAAGTCAAGAAATTCCTGATAGCTCTGCATTTTTTATTATTTTTGCAAAGATATACTTTAATGGTGAATACCTAAATAAGGAATGTTATTTATTTCCAATTCACTATCAGGAAGTTGTAAAATTTACAAAATCATTAAATGGCAAATTCTATTCAAAAGCGACTTGTTGAAGTCACTGTACAGGCAGTAAAAGAGCTTTACAATGCAGATATTTTAGAAAATCAAATTGCTTTACAAGCGACTCGAAAGGAGTTTGAAGGACAAATTACAATCGTAACTTTTCCAGTAACACGCTTTTCGAAATCTTCTCCGGAACAAACTGGAAAAGAAATTGGAGCCTATTTGCAACAACATATTGCTGAAATATCGGATTTCAATGTGATCAAAGGGTTTTTGAATATTGTCCTTTCTGATGCTTACTGGATAACGTTGTTGAACCAGACCATCACCGCGAAAGACTTTGGCGTATTTCCTGCAAATGGAAAAAAACTGATGGTGGAGTACTCTTCTCCCAATACGAATAAACCGCTGCACTTAGGCCACATTCGGAATAATTTATTAGGATACTCCGTAGCCGAAATTCTGAAAGCCTATGGTTATGAGGTGATCAAAGCGAATTTGGTGAATGACCGTGGTATCCATATCTGTAAATCGATGTTGGCCTGGCAGAAATTTGGTGCCGGTGAAACGCCTGAATCTACCGGGATGAAGGGAGACCACCTCGTCGGAAAATATTACGTTGTGTTTGACAAAGAATATAAAAAGGAGATCGAGGTATTGAAGGCTGAAGGGCAAACCGAAGATGAAGCAAAGAAAAATGCACCTCTAATGAAGGAAGCACAAGCGATGTTACAACAATGGGAGGGCGGTAATGAAGAGGTAATCTCACTTTGGAAAACCATGAACAGCTGGGTGTATGCTGGATTTGAAAAGACCTACAAACATTTGGGCGTCGATTTCGACAAATATTATTATGAATCCAATACCTACTTGTTAGGTAAAGATATTATCCAAGAAGGTTTGGACAAAGGTGTTTTCTTCAAGAAAGAAGATAACTCCGTTTGGATTGATCTAACAGACGAAGGATTGGATCAGAAGCTGGTGCTTCGTGGCGACGGTACTTCTGTCTATATCACGCAAGATTTGGGGACAGCTCAATTAAAGTATGATGAGTTCAAAATGAGTGAATCTATATATGTTGTTGGTAACGAACAGGATTATCACTTCAAGGTATTGTTCTTAATCTTAAAAAAACTTGGTAAAGCTTGGGCCGAAGGTTTGTTCCACTTGTCTTATGGAATGGTCGATCTTCCATCCGGTAAAATGAAATCAAGGGAAGGAACAGTTGTTGATGCGGATGATTTGATGGCTGAGATGCTTAAAACTGCGCGGGAGCGGACTGAGGAGCTTGGAAAGACGGAAGGATTGGACGAAGCATCAAAAGCCGTTCTTTATGATACGATTGGAATGGGCGCACTTAAATATTTTCTATTAAAGGTAGATCCCAAAAAACGACTCTTATTTGATCCCAATGAGTCTGTCGATTTTCAAGGGCATACAGGGCCGTTTATTCAATATACACATGCACGTATCAAATCTGTTTTAAGTAAAGCTGAATTCGATTTTGACAGTGCGGTTTCTGTACCGGCAACGATCTCTTCTTACGAACGTGATTTGATTCAGCAACTTGGAGCATTTCCGGAGACTATTGAAGCCTCTGCACAAGAATTCAGTCCTGCCCAATTGGCAAATTATATTTATGAAGTAGCCAAGGTTTACAATAAGTTTTATCATGAAGAAACCATCTTGAAAGCGGAAGATTATGATGTCAAAAACTTTAGATTGCACTTATCTGCTTCCGCAGCGAAGGTTATTGCAAAAGGAATGAATTTATTGGGTATCCAAGTGCCTGAAAGAATGTAATATGATGAAGAAAATTCGCGTAGGACTTATTGGTTTTGGAATTTCAGGCCAAGTTTTTCATGCCCCCGTGATGCGTTCGATTGTGGAACTGGATCTTGTCAAGGTGACAGCGCGCAAAGCTGATCAGCAGAGTTTGCTTAAGGAACGCTATCCGCAGGCGGAAATTGCCTTGTCTGCAAATGATATCTTCGATGATCCAACAATTGATCTAGTCGTAATCGCAACCTCCAATGAAATGCATTATCCTTTTGCTAAGCGTGCATTGGAAGCAGGAAAACATGTCGTAGTTGAAAAGCCGTTTACAAATAGCGTAGATCAGGCAGATGAGCTGATTGCGTTGGCAAAGCAGAACAATCTGACCTTGGCTCCCTACCATAATTTAAGGTTCAACTCAGACTATCGCACAGTTGAAAAACTAATCAAAAGTGGAAGATTGGGACGGATTGTAAATCTTGAATCTCGCTTTGATCGTTTTCGAAACTACCTGCGACCTAATGCTTGGCGCGAGGAAAATTTGCCAGGTTCCGGAATATTTTATGACCTAGGACCTCATCTCATCGACCAGGCTTTACAGTTATTTGGAAAGCCGAATGCTGTTTTTGCAGATTTGGCCATCCAACGAGATCACGCGAAGACTATCGATAATTTCGATTGCCTATTGTACTATGATCAGTTAAGGGTGTCTCTAAAAGGTTCTATGCTTGCAAAGGAACCTACTCCGCGTTATCGTATATTCGGTATGAATGGAAATTTTGTAAAGCATGGGATTGATCCACAGGAAGCCTTACTGCGTGAAGGTAAATTCCCAGATGAAGATCCCGATTGGGGAAGAGAGGATCCAAGCCTATATGGTAAATTGAATATTGTAGAAGCAGGTAAAGATATTGAAGAAATTATTCCTTCAGAAGTTGGTTCTTACCCCGATTTTTATCAAAATGTTGTCGATAATATATTAGGGAAAACATCCTTAATTGCATCGCCGGAACAAGCCCGAGACGTTATTAAAATTATTGAATTAGCATATCAGAGTCAATTGGAGCGGAGGGTGATTTCTGTTGACGACACATTGATTGCTTATTAGATCTGTTACTGTGAGTATAACCTACGATGCGATCATTATTGGGGCTGGGGCCTGTGGTTTGATGTGCGCTGCGCAAGCAGGGCTAATCGGAAAGAAGACTTTAGTTATTGAACGAAACGATAAAGTTGGTGCGAAGATATTGATTTCAGGAGGTGGGCGCTGTAATTATACCAATACGGGTACCAGCCCCGCCAATTTTATTTCTGAAAATCCAGATTTTTTATACAGTGTATTCAAACAATGGAGCGTGGAGGATACCATTACTTTTTTTGAAGGTTATGGTATTATTGGCCAGGAGAAGACTTTGGGGCAGTTGTTTCCAGTAACAAATAAAGCAAAAGATATCGTCGCTGTATTTTCTGAAATTTTACAGCACACAGGTCAGAATGTCGCATTAAATACATTGGTGAAGGCCGTAGAAAAAAAGGACAATGGTTTTGAGGTTGCGGCAGAAAATACAAGAGGTGATGTACGGTATTATGCACATAAATTGATTATTGCTTCTGGGGGTTTACCGGTGCAAAAGCTTGGTGCTTCAGATTTCGGATTACGTGTAGCGAAACAGTTTGGTCTGAATGTAGTTGGAACCGCTCCAGCATTGGTACCTTTAACCATAACAGGAAAAGATGCTGATTGGTATAGTTCTTTGGCTGGAAATGCGGTATTCTCAAAGGTATCTGTTGACGGAATGTCTTTTGAAGAAAACATTCTCTTTACGCACTGGGGATTAAGCGGACCCGCAATTCTTCAAATTTCAAGTTATTGGAGACCTGGAATGGAGATTACAATTGATTTGTTACCTAATTTTAATTTGGAAAATTTGATTAAACAGGAGCGCCAATACGGTGGAAAAAGACTTGTCTCCCAATTGTTAAACGATCACTTCACTAGGAAATTGGTTGATGCGCTTGGAAAATTCCTGGTATTGGATACCAAAATTGCCTCCCTTAGTAAAGCTGATGCGAAATTGATTGTTGATACAATTCATCACTTTAAGGTAAAACCTGCGGGAGATAAGGGTTATGATAAAGCTGAGGTCATGCGAGGCGGAGTATCGACAGCGGAACTTCATCCCAAGACGCTCATGTCAAAAAAAGTTAATGGTCTTTATTTCGGAGGAGAAACTGTGGATATTACCGGATGGCTGGGCGGTTATAACTTCCAATGGGCTTGGGCTAGTGGTTATGCCATCGCTCAAGATATTTAGCCTTTGTGAAGGTGGCAATTGTTCCCATCTATTCTGGAAAAATCGCCTAACCGGGAGAATGGACTGAAATACTATACATTTTTTAATGCAAATGCCTGTCTACAGATTATTGGGTATAGTGTTGTATGGCAGCTCCCAAGCGCTGCTTTATTCGAGTTTGAAGACTTTTTGGTGAGAGCACCTTAACGGATTCGCCAAAACCTAAAATTTCTCTTTCCAGCTCAAAATTAAGTACAACATCGAGGCGAATCAAAATCGATCCGTCTTCCTTTTTATTCAAAATTTGCTGGGAAGAATGTATGGGTTTTGTTGTCACATAAGGCGCATTTTTTGCATTGACAAGTAATATTACGCGATGTCCACGGTCTTTGTGTGATTTAGTAACGCCAATGGTATCCGAAAAATAGCGTTCAAAATCTACACCGTTATATTCTTTATATGAATTTTTGCCCATTTCTTCTACAGAATTTATGCGATCAAGTGCTAGCGTCATCAACCCTTCATTCTTTTTATGATGACCAATTATAAACCACCGATTACGATACTCTTTTAGAAGATAGGGGGAGAAGACAAGGTCTTGCTGTTGTTTCGCTTTGAACGACTGGTAGCTTATGAGTAGCGGGATTTTCTCCCGAATGGCTTGATGCAATGGATTGATAAAGGAAAGACCCTTCAGCAGATTGTTGCTTTCCATTTGTATAATCGATGGTGAGTTGTCCTTTTTGGTATGGATACTATCTTCGAGCCGTGCAACGATATCGCTCATTTCATCAAAGCTTGAGAAACCGCTCACATGCTTCAATACTTCCACAGCCTCCTTCATTTTTTGCATATCTCCGACAGAAATAGGAGAATTACTAATGCTGTAATTAGGATCTTCATAGGTATAAAATTTGCGATGCAAAACCACAATAGGTGCATTGTAGCCGAGCTTATTGCTCCGCATGAGTTGAATGTCGCCTTGTATCGTTCGTTTACTTATTCCATTTTTGATTCCTTCAAATTCATAGAGTGCATCTGCGACTTTTTCCATAAGGTCTTCTAACGTCCATTTTCGATGTCGCAAACGGAGACATTGATCAATTGTTCTATAGCGTATAAGCGCAAGTTTATTAAGTGCCATGTTCGATTTCCTTTGGTCAGCTGAAAATACGAAAACTTTCTTTTATCTACGCAATATGGCTGCGTAGATTTTGCAACACAAGTTAAATAATTTGTGGTCTTTTCGAAATTGAAAAGAATTTCAGTTTTATCCGAGTAAAATAGCTACTTTTGCGCAGAAGCAAACTGGTTCTATCGCTGCTCTTTTTGAGAGGAGAGGAAAGTCCGGGCAACATAGAGCGACACGCTTCCTAACGGGAAGGCTGCTATGGAAATAGTAGACAGAAAGTGCCACAGAAAATATACCGCTTTTCGGAGTAAGGGTGAAAACGTAAGGTAAGAGCTTACGGTCTTGTATGGTGACATGCATTACGGTAAACCTCGTGTGTTGAAAGACCAAATAGGTTGCGAAAATCGAAGGCTGCTCGTCTTCTTTCAATGTATTGGAATTCGTAATGGGTAGGTTGATTGAGTTTGTCAGCGATGGCAAATCTAGATAAATGATAGAAATTCCACTTCGGTGGTCTACAGAACCCGGCTTACAAGGTTTGCTTCTTTTTCGCTAATTGCCAAAAAAAACTTATATTGATTTTCATAATTGAAAAAATAGCATAATTCTCTATTTATGAGTACGATTTTAATCATTGATGATGAGCGCGCCATCAGAAGTTCGTTGCGTGATATCTTGGAATATGAAGATTATACGATTTTAGATGTCGACAATGGCCGGGATGGATTAGATATTCTAAAAAAGGAAAAAATAGATCTTGTTCTGTGTGATATCAAGATGAATACGATGGATGGGATGGAAGTGTTGGCGGATGCCCACCAAAGCAGTCCCGATATTCCCTTCATAATGATCTCCGGACATGGTACGATTGAAACCGCTGTTGAAGCTGCGAAAAAAGGAGCATTTGACTTTTTAGAAAAGCCACTGGACCTAAATAGGTTATTGATCACGGTTCGAAATGCATTGGATAAAAGTTCCCTAGTCACGGAAACTAAAGTCCTGAAACGAAAAGTTAGCAGTTCGAAAACGAAAGATATATTAGGTGAATCTGGGGCTATCAAACGTATTAAGGAAACAATTGACCGTGTTGCACCAACTGAGGCTCGCGTATTGATTACTGGTGCGAATGGTTCGGGAAAAGAATTGGTTGCGCGTTGGTTACATGAGAAATCAAATCGCGCACAAGGCCCATTAATCGAAGTGAACTGTGCGGCAATCCCTTCTGAATTAATTGAATCAGAGCTATTTGGTCACGAAAAAGGATCTTTCACATCGGCTATTAAGCAACGTATTGGAAAATTTGAACAAGCTAGTGGCGGAACATTGTTTTTAGATGAGATTGGTGATATGAGCCTTTCGGCGCAGGCAAAAGTATTAAGAGCGCTACAGGAACATAAAATTACGAGAGTGGGGGGCGATAAAGAAATTGATGTCAATGTACGTGTGGTTGCTGCGACCAATAAGGACTTATTGAAAGAAATTGAAGATGGTAATTTCAGAATGGACTTATATCACCGTCTTTCTGTTATATTGATCCATGTACCTGCATTAGTTGATCGCGTTGATGATATTCCTTTATTATCTACTAATTTCTGCGAAGAGATCTGTATGGAGTACGGAATTCCCGTTAAGGATATCACTGCTGCAGCCATGAAAGAGTTAAGCCATCTTCCTTGGACGGGCAATATTCGCGAGTTAAGAAATATGATTGAACGTTTAATTATTTTGAGCGACAAGTCTATTACCGACAAAGATGTCATTGCCTTTGCCAATCCTTCGCGCGAACCGGTAAATGGTGTAGCCCATGAAAAAGGTACAACAAATTATGGATTAGATATGGACTCCTTTGATTCATTCCAAGATTACAAGGATCATGCTGAGAAAGAATTTATAAAATATAAGTTGGAAAAAAATAATTGGAACGTCTCCAAGACAGCGGATGATTTAGATATTCAACGTAGTCATCTTTATAGTAAAATAGAAAAGTTCGGTCTGAAAAGAGATTAATAGCCGAATAAAATTTTAGTTATCCATTAGCTGTCCATGATTTTTTAGGGCAAACTGGACAATCGACACAAAAAAAAGAGATTCCTCAAGGAATCTCTTTTTTTATACATCAACAGCAATTTGGGAATTGTGCCGTAAAGTTCTGGCTACTGTGTTTTTAAAATAGCTTCAACATTCGCAACTGATATTTCCGTATAATTATTGATATAATCATTGCTTGCCGGTAATTCTTCTTTTTTATGCGTTGAAAGTACGGCTACAACTTTCATATTAGCATTTTTAGCTGCAGTAATACCGGAAAAAGAATCTTCAAAAACGATACAGCGGTCGGTTGAAATTTGAAGATTTTCTGCCGATTTTAGGTAAACTTCAGGATGAGGTTTATGTAATTTCACGTCTTCGCTGCTTAGTGTGGAAGAGAATAGGTGCCGTATATTCAATTCGTCTAGAATTAAATCCATGTTCTCCCGGGGAGCAGATGTCGCTACAGCAAGCTTAAAACCTTTTTCTTTTAAGGCTGTTAAAAATTCAATTAACCCCTTGATAGGTGCTACATGGTCTTTGTAAATTACCCTAAAAAGCTGCTCTTTTTCAAATTCAAGCGTGCGCAGTTCTTCAGAAGAAATTGGACGTTTAAAGAAATGTTGCATAATATAACTATTGTGCTTACCATACATGTGCTGTTCAAATTCCTCCTCTGTAGCTTGTTGTACATTGTGGTTTTTAAAAAAAGCTCTAAAGGCTTGTGCGTGGAAAGGATTGGTGTGACTTATAACACCGTCCATGTCAAATATCGCTGCGTATTCTGTCATTGGGCTAATATACAATAATTGCCTTGCTCCGGCGGATTACACACATTCATATTCTGGTAAATATTTTCATTTGTTTAGAGAAAGCTAAGGTTAAAACGGCCTCTATCACTACTGCTTACTTCGTTATGAAATTGAAAAAATTCCTCATAATTACTAGC
The DNA here is from genome assembly GCF_002429765.1 of Sphingobacterium sp. UBA5996. Taxonomy (NCBI): domain Bacteria; kingdom Pseudomonadati; phylum Bacteroidota; class Sphingobacteriia; order Sphingobacteriales; family Sphingobacteriaceae; genus Sphingobacterium; species Sphingobacterium sp. UBA5996. The sequence goes on along the minus strand of NZ_DJAS01000019.1, from coordinate 18,227 downwards.
AGGATAGGTGCCTTCAAAAAGCTCCAATTTTCTGTAAGTGAAGAGTTTATTGTCTTTTATTTCTGATCTAAACTCATACTTACCAAACGATTTTTCAATGATTTTCTTTTCAGGGACTACTGTTTTAAGTATATTTTCAGGAAGAATAATGCTAATGCTGTCAACATCGGTAAAACCTCTTTCAATAAAAATATCTTCTGTTCTATTTTTGCTGTCAGGAATATTGGAATACGAGTTGAATAAATTAGGCTGGATCAAAAGTTTATTGCCATTTTTCACAGCATAATTTTTAATGAAAATATCCAGGTGCTCTTCAATAAATGGATTATCTTCTTTGTGTTCAATATAATTTATCCGGTTGAAATTGATATTGTCTATATTGTAATATTCAGTTAGAAGTTTATTCTTGTCATTATTGCTAGCCAAAAGTACATCCATATGGTTTGCATATTGAGTTCCGTAGAACTTGGTGTTTAGCGAACCTTGTATATTCCCGTCTTCTGAAAGTTTTAGATCGGCGTAGCGAAGCTGAAGATTTGTTGAATTTACGTATTTAGGAGTATGCATAATAACTCCACCATTTTCAGTGCAGGCAACGACATCTCTATCGTCGGTAAAATCGCTGAGAAAACCAAATGGAAGGTTTTGGCTTGTACATTCTAGCCAAGTTGTATCATTTTTAAACGGAATACATAATATGACGTGATTTCCGTCTTGAGCGTTCGCAAAGGTTTTATTGAAACTTTCTTTGCGTCTTCCGGCTTCGACGATGCAATAATAGGATGGGATATTGACGGCCGACAGCATACTTTGCATGTAGTTGACTAGCGCTTTACAATCGCCATACCCCAGACGGTCTACTTCTGAAGCAGGAAAGGGCTCTAAGCCTCCAATGCCTATCTGAATACTGATATAGCGTGTGTTTTTTTGTAAGTAATCGTATAGAATTTTTGCTTTATCCTTGTCTGAACTGGCATTTTTGGTCAATGCAATAAATTTTTGTTTGGAGGCTTCGGTTAGGTCTTGTTTCTTATTTAGCAAACTGTTGGATACCCAGTTACCGAATTCTTTCCAGTCTGAGAAATTTCCTTCTTTCCCGTAGTAAATGAAATTTTTGGGAACAATGAGTACATTCGTTTTTTTAAGACTGGAGTTGGGACGATATGATTCTTCCTTTCTTGCCGCTATCTGTTCCACATTCCACGTCTTGCTCTCGGTCTTTTCATTTTTTTCTTGTTTTGCAGTTCCACTGTAATTCTTTGTTTCTATTCGATAGTCTGTGCCAATTGGTGCGATAAATTGGAAACTGCTTTTTTCTACGGACACATTGTTGGAGACCTCCGGAGTCCAAGATGGAATGATCAAGTTTTGCTTGCTTCTGACCTCGTATTGATATTCGATGGTATAGGGATAGCTGTGGTAGTTTGGGACATATAATTTTACTCGGGAATCGGCAAACATCGTACTGTTGTCAACAGCGCTAATATCCTTAAAATCTTTCGTTGAAATTTTCTTTTGCAATATGCCCATTTCGTTATAGATCGCTCCCTTGATGCTTCTGATCTCAGTGGATTTATCATAATACACCGGAAGCGTGGCATAACGGTCTCCGTTTTTATTGTACACGGTAATGGCACAAGTTGTCGTGGTGACAACTTGTTCGGGAGATTTTATTTCTACCACAGTTTTATCATTGCGTACAGTCGCTACTGCTCTGCTTTTTAATGTACTGGGAATATTAGCAACGTCATAGTTTTCTTGCGCAATCGCAAGGATCGGAAGCAGGATGTATAGTAAGTTGACGAATAGAATTTTCATTTTTTACTAATTAATTTTAGATCTACTTTTTGTTGTTGAATGATACGGGAATATAATTCTTTGAGTGAAAAATATTCATCGACCGAAAATAGGGGTTTGTTGAACGTGAGGCTCTGTAGGATTTCGATTTGGTTGCCATCAGTTTGGCTGACATATTTATATTTTGCAGTGGACTCAGGCAGCGCTAAGGACACATTTTGAGGCTTTTCAACAATTTCATACTGATCTGGGATTGTTAACCTGACTGCGTACAATGTTTTGGATTTAAAGCCCATGTCGACGGGGTAGGTTCTTTCCTGCGCCTTAAATGGGTTGTGGGAGATCCTGTCAATAATAGTTGGAGCCAAAACGATCTCACCTTGTCCCGTCTGTTTGGAAACATCCGCGACGACATCGAATTCTTCTATCAACGTTTGGTCAATATCCTCAAGGTTTTGGATACTCGACTTTATCAGTGTAATGTTGGGCATTTCTTCGTCCATTTTTTCCCAATATTCTTCCAAAGAATTAAATTTAGCAATATGTTGACGCTTTAAGAATGCTTTGTTGCCGCTACTGCTTATGGTTAATTTTCCCTTAATTTTTGATTGTTCATCTAAAGCTCCTTCCAAGACATAGTTTACTTCGGAAAATTCTGTCGCTACAAGTGGGAACCAATTTGAGCTTTTTTTAGAATAGATGATTCTTCCCCGTTCATTTAAACATTGTAAAGGCAATTCTCCAAAAGGCAAATAAGCATTAGTGGCATCTAATGTATATTTTACGCCATCGATATCCACGCAAGCGATGACGTAGTCAAAGTCAGATAATACAGGAAAAAGCGCATTAGGCGTACCGTTTCGGCGAGTCGAGAGAATGACGGGGTATGCCTCCAGGTCTGCAGCCATCAAAGCGGTTACTAACGCTAAATTAATATCCCCAATATTCCCATTCCTTTTTTCTAGTGCTTTTTCAACGCCTGTTTCTGCATATTTGCCTAAATGATTATTCCATTTTATTTGTTTGTTGATATAGTTATATACCTTTTTTGCTTTTTCAAGTTTGCTATCATTAGACGATATAATTGTTGCTAAACTGGTTTTGAATACATCTGTTTTTTTTAATTGACCACCAAAGGTCTTTTCATTCATCAGGTCTATATCGACGTCTTTCCAAGTTTTGCTAAATGTCTTCTTACTACCCGTGCTCGGATAAAAAATCGATTCAAGTTCATAATAAATTGCAGATTTAAAATTGGTGGGGGAAGTCATGTAATCCTCTTCGATAAATGCCGGAATGTTCTTCATTGTATAGGTCAATTTTGAACAATCCATTCTTAGACCATCTAGAAAAATATACTCTCTCAATACTTCACCTTTTTGATCAGTAAGTTTATAAGGTCCACGTAAAGCTACATTGTATGTGAAAGAAGCAGGTATAATTGCAATGTATTGACTTTGTATTTTAGGAAGATCATCTTGAAATTCCCATGTCTTAAAATTAAATAAGTCCTGCTCTAGCGTTCGATAAGATACTTCAATGATAGATCCTTCTTTAATATTCGGAAGCGTGAATTTATTAAGGTCCAGATGTGCTGAATAATTTTCTTTGAAAACTTTTTTATTTTCAAGCGCTGTTGTCTCTATTTTACCGTTTTCTAAGTTATATGTAACAGCCTTTAATTCATCAAAGTAGTCGCGTATATAATTTCCACGTTTATAAGATGGAATTTCAAAATTAGCTTTTTTAAATCCTTCTTTGTCTATGATGCGGATTAGTACATGGTATTCATGAAGAAGTTTGATACGGTTATCATAATCATCCACGAAAACAGAGCTTTGACCAAACTCATTCAGAACGATAGCATGGGCATTGCTATCCAAATCTGTACGTGAGAAATCCGAAATAGAAACTTTACCAAAATCGAAATTTTGGGCTACACTATTTGTATAAATAGAAAATATTAAAAATAGCGTTAAAAACTGGCGCATAACTATAGGTGTAATAATTCACAAATATAAGTTTTTAGCCAAAATTAAACGATAATTCAGGATAATTATTTATCTAACTGCAAAAGATTGTTTATAATTTCAGTGATATTATCGATATCCTCACCATCTTCCAGCATCGAGAATGCTAAATAGGTGGCATATATTTCTGGGCTGAATTTCACGTGCTTATCAGCGATAAATCTATCGATCTGTTCTTCATTGCATTCAAAATGAATGTTTTGTAATTCATTGAAAAGATTAGTCGAAATTGTCTGATGATTTTCACCACAGGCAAAACCTGCAATAATATGGAATAGAAACTTATCGGTTATTTCGTCATCTTCCTTTTTAAACATAGCACGAATATGCTTATAATCGAATTTAGTTTTTGCACTATTCACAATAGTATCCCAAATCTGATATTCTGCTTTTGTCTCCATAGCTCGTTTTAAATTTATAATGGTATACCTAATATAGTAAAAATAATTTGACTTTTGGCAAGGAACATGAAACTTATGAGCTTTCCTGACTTGATGAGATAGGCTGATTATTCGTAGATTAACTATTGGGGATGTGAATTGAAGCCAAATCGCTTTTAAAATATACCTTAATGAATGTTTTTTCTTTTTTTGCTAGCTGTGGCGATAGAATGTTATGGAAACCTTTGTTTGGTGCGATGATAATTTAAAATTAATAGTTGGATTCGATTTTTTTAGTAATTTAAGCGGGAAAATGAAATGGTTTAGATGACCTAATTTATAATTATGATAACACGAATAGTAATGATCATTGTGCTATTTTGCCTATCAAAGGCTGGACTTGGCCAACAGGTGAATATAGATAAAATTCGAAGGGAATATGCGGGAGCTGTAAAGGATGAGGATCTATGTGAACATAATTTAAAGGTGCTAATTGAGGGAGCCAAATCACCTACTGAGAAAGTATACTTGGCAGCTTATCAGATCCTTTTAGCTAAACATATCGGTAATCCATTTAAAAAAGTTGGACAGTTTAAAGCGGGTAAAAATTATTTGGAAGAAGTGATAAAAGAAAATCCCAATCATATTGAAGCGCGGTTTATACGGTGGAGTGTACAGGTACATGCACCTTCTTTTTTGGGTTATAACAATAATATTCTTGAAGATAAAAACTTCCTTGTTAAAAATCTGTACAAATTACCGAATGAGGAAGCCAAATCTATTATTTATAACTATTTAAAAGGCGCGAATCCTTACCTCAAAGGTGCACAGATATTTAGTTCAACCGAATTAAAAGAGTTAGCTCAATAGACGTTAAAGGTTGTTAATTTGAAACGCCTAAGGTGTTTTGGCTAGAATATTGTGTATCTTGCTATATGAATTAATTCAACATCTACAAAAAGAGTATATCATGAAGAATTTAGTTTTTCCAATGTCAGTATTGACGGCCAGTTTGTTTGTTATCGGATGTGGCGTCAGCAAAAAACAATATGCTGGCTTACAGTCGGACTACAATAAATTACAAACAGAGCATAGTCAGTTAAACAAGCAATATCAAGACGGGCAGCTTCAAATAGCGGAAGGTCGCACGAGAATTAAGAGTTTAGAGGATCAGCTAGCCACCGAAAAACAAAATAATGCTGATCTGCGATCTGCCTATGTTGCTTTGCAGAAGTCGTTAGATAATAGTATTAATCAGAATTCACAGGGAAATATTAATATTTCCAAGTTGGTTGACGAAATTAACGCTTCAAACAAATACATCAAACATCTGGTAGAAACGAAGAATAAATCCGACTCTTTAAATCTAGTATTATCAAACAATTTAACTAGATCGCTTAGCCGTGAAGAGTTGCAGGAAGTTGATGTACAGGTCTTGAAAGGGGTGGTTTATATTTCACTTGCCGATAATATGCTTTACAAATCCGGCAGTTATGAAATTAACGATAGAGCAGATCAGACATTGAGTAAAATTGCAAAGATCATTCAGGACTATAGAGATTATGAAGTATTGATTGAAGGTAATACCGATACCGACCCGATTTCAAAACCTAATATTCGTAATAACTGGGATTTAAGTACCCTAAGAGCTTCTTCTGTGGTACAGGCTTTACAGAATAAATATGGTGTGGATCCAAAACGCTTAACTGCGGGCGGTAGGGGAGAATATAACCCTATAGCGGACAATTCCACAGCGCTCGGTAAGCAACGGAATAGAAGAACACAAATTATTATAACCCCAAAATTGGATCAATTTATGGAATTAATTGATAAAGCTCCAGAAGCTACAGAAGTTCCATCAGCGCAATAATTTGGATTAGATAGAATAAAAAAATCCTTTCCGAACGGAAAGGATTTTTTTATTCTATCCAAAGAATTTAGTCGGGTCAAAACCGTGCTCTTTCAATACATCATCTGGTACACCATTCCAGACGCCAGGTTTATTTCCGGCATAGCCAATATCTTTTATACCCATTTCGCTCGTGTAAAATCCCGAAGAAGTAAGATTACGCATCAAGGAGAAAAATGCAGCACCTTGTTTCATCTCTGGTTTTGCCAACTCGGGATAGGCAATATCGTCTACTAACGCAAGCTGATCCTTTTCACTGCATTTGATGAAAACTGTACCATAGCGCTTTTTGGATTGGAGGTCTAGCCAACGAAGTCCACCGCGCATGGGGATTTTATTGTCGGGCAAATCTTTGACAATAAACTCGATAAAATCGGGTACACCAGCTTCCGATGCACTGCCAGACTTACTGTCTTTGGGTATAATAATATCAGCCAATACAGTTATTGTCGCCATTTCATGTTCATCAAAGAACTTTTCAGCGTATAGTTGTTCTGTGCGTTCGTATTCAAAATCCTGTACTCCAGGTAATTTTTTACTATTGTCTGCCGCAGCATTTTTAGCATCTTTTGAATTGCAAGCTGTGGTTAAAAGACCAGATCCAGCTGCAATTAATCCTAACGCTCGTAAAGATTCTCTTCTATTCATGCGTTTAACCGTTTAATTTTTTCTTTTCTTGAAGTATATATTCTGCTGTTCGCATCGATAAAGCGAGTATTGTCCAGGTCAGATTTTTGTCCCCTTGTTGTACAAATGGCCCAGCATCAACCACATAGAGATTTTTACAATCGTGCGCCTGCCCCCATTTGTTCAAAACAGAAGTCTTAGGGTCGTTACCCATTCTTGTGGTTCCACCTTCATGAATAATTTTTCCTGGAGCTTCCAGTCCATATAAGGTGTCGGCTCCTGGGATTTTTGATGTGATCACAGCGCCCATTTCATGCATAATCGATTGAAATGTCTCTTGCATGTGTTTCGCTTGTGCTATTTCTTCATTTGCCCATTTATAGTTGAAGCGTAGCACCGGAATGCCAAATTTGTCGACTTTATCTGGATCTATCTCACAGTAATTGTCTTTTCTTGCCAATGCCGTTCCCCTTCCGGCCATACCGACATTTGCACCATAATAGGTGCGGAAATCTTCTTTTAGAGCTGTGCCATAACCACCTTTGGCTTTTCCGTTTCCATCTGAATTTTTGGCGATATCGTTTACTTTCGGTACCCAGTTCAAAAATCCGTAAGAAGGCATATGTAAACCGCCTCCATATTCGATGTGATAGCCTCTAGGAAAGTTTAACTTAGCATTATCTTCCCACCAGGGGGAATAGATATGCACACTGCCTACACCATCCTCGTTATAGCGCTTCCGGTCAAGTAACTGTGGCAAAAATCCCGATAAGCTGGCTCCTGTAGAATCGTGGAGATATTTTCCAACTAAACCGCTGCTATTACCAACACCACCAGGATGCGATTTTGATTTGGAATTTAGCATAATTCGCGCACTTTCACAGGCACTCGCACCCAAAATAACGGTTTTACCCTTAACAGTATATTCCTGTAAATCCTTGGTATTTACATAAGAAACACCAACGGCAATCCCTTCATCATTTGTAATGACTTCTCGTACCATCGCATTGTCAATTACTTTTAAATTACCGGTTTTCATTGCTGGAATAACGAGACAAGAAGATGAAGAAAAGTCCCCGTAGACCTTACATGCACGACCGCATTGACCGCAATAGAAACAGGTTCCACGATCCTTAATGTCTTTCGACACTTCTGTCAGTACAGCGCCTCTCCCAGGAATCACTGGAACCCCTGCTTTTTTAGCGCCTTTTGCAATGTACAATTCGTTTAAACGTGGTTTGGGTGGTTTCATAAAAATTCCATCTGGTTCGTTATGAATACCCTCTACCGTTCCATATATACCGATCATGCGGTCTACACGGTCGTAAAACGGCTTAACCTCCTCATAGGTAATAGGCCATTCTTCAGTAACTCCATCTTTGGGCTTAAAATCGTCAGGGCCCATGCGTAATGAAATTCGACCCCAGTGATTCGTTCTTCCGCCAAGCATGCGGGCTCTAAACCATTCAAATTCTGTTCCCGCTACTTTGCTGTAGGGTTCACCGTCGATTTGCCAGCCGCCGAAGGCCGCATCAAAATCCCCGAAAGGTCTAGTAGTACCTGCGCCCCTTCTTGGAGATTCCCAAGGCCAGCGTAGTTGCAATGAATCTTTTGCTGGATCATAAAAAGGACCTGCTTCCAGCATCAATACTTTAAGTCCCGCATGCGCAAGTATATAACCTGCCATGCCACCACCTGCGCCGGAACCAACTACGATGGCGTCAAACAATTCGGGATTTTCTTTAATTTGATAATCTGACATAATTAAATGAAGTAATTAATTGAGGGGCCTATGCGATACGTCTGCCATGAAGCTTAATTCTGTAAATGAAAGGTTCAATTAATTTAATGGTTATTATTTCATGTTTAAAATCATTGTGAATATATTGATAAAAATTTGTTTTTTTTAATTTAATTTATCGATTTAGCAGATTTTAAACAAAGAATATGGGATTGTTACAAAAAACGCGTTGTTTCTTTAAATTTTACAATGGTTAGTAGCATAAGCGAAGCTTAGTGCATTGGAGCAAAATAGAAGCAGCTGCCATTTATAGGTTGGCTAGCTGGACGACTTTGTTTACATAAATTTCTTCTAGAAATACTTCATCATGCGAAATAACAAGCAATGTTCCCTTATAAAGCTGAATTGCTTTTGTCAGAATAAGGATATTTTGAATATCTAAATTATTTGTTGGTTCATCAAGTATAATCAAATCGGGCGATTGTTGTTTAATAGTTAGACTACATAATATCAGCCGCATTTTTTCACCGCCGCTCAATTGTTGACATTTTTTATCCCACTCATCCCTTCCAAATAGAAAGCGATTGAGTCTGATTTTAATTTCATGTTCGGGCAATGCTTGAGTATTATATTGCTGAGCTTGTTCATAGATGCTCAAATGCGGAGATAGGATGGAATATGTCTGGTCTAAGTAGATCGATTCAAACGATTGTTGTTCAATTTTTCCCTGTTCAGGCACTAATTGATTGAGAAAGAGTTTAACCAATGTCGTTTTACCAGACCCATTCTGGCCCTGTAGTGCGATGCGATCTCCACTGAATAATTGAAAGCTTATATTATCTTTCCACAGCTGCTGCGATCCATAGCTGAAATTGATGTTTTCTGCTTTTACCATACTCTTTCCTGTGGGAAAAGTACTGTTTCCTAAATCTATTTTAATTTCATCCAATGCCGATTGCGAGCCCCGGAGCTCGTGCAGATCGGATCTGATACCTCCGATTTTGTACTGATGTACACTCTTTATTTTTGCGGTGCTCTTTTCAGCATTATTTCGTAGCGTATTCATCATTATACGCGCCACACCAGCTTTTTCCTGCTTTTTTTGTCCCCGGTTATTTAATCTATTTTGACGTTCGATTGTTTCCCTTTCTTTCTCCTTCGCAATTTTTATCGCTTTTTCCTTGTGATGGATATCTTGTTGCAAAGCATGACGCTCACCTTCTTTTTGAGCCTTGTAAAAGGAGTAATTACCTCCGTATCGCTTAATGCCATTGGGTGTCATTTCGGCCATATCGTCCAATAGATTAAGCAGCGTTCTGTCATGGCTTACAACGATCAGTGTGCTGTTAGTTGATTGGATCCAATTGTATAGATTTTTTTTGCTATCCATATCCAAGTGGTTGCTTGGTTCGTCTAGGAGAATGAGTTCGGTTTGATGAACCTGGATTCCGGCCAACAAGACTTTTGTTTGTTGTCCGCCACTAAGTGAAGACATTTTTTGTGTCAGTTGGATGTTAGGCAGATTCCATAGCGAGAAGGCCTCTTGGCAACGCTCTTCCAAATTCCAATCATCCTGAAGTGTATTGAAATTTTCTTCAGAGGCGTCGCCCGCTAATATGGCATCAAGTGCAGCTAATTTTTTGTCAATTTTAAGTGCTTCAGCAACTGTCTTTTTCTCAAATTGTCCAACGACTTGGGTGACATAGTAGGAATTGGCGACGGACTGTATGCTCCCGCTGCTTGGAAAGAGTTCTTTGGCAATCAGTCGCAATAAAGTTGATTTGCCCACGCCATTGTGGCCAATCAATGCTATTTTCTCTTGCGCGTTTATGTACAGACTTATGTTCTCAAACAATAAATCTTTATTCGGATGTATATAAGAAAGTTGTTGTAAGGAAAGCATGTTGAAATTCTTTAAATGTTAGAAAAGACCAATTGCAAGGATATTGTCAATGGATGGTATTTATTTCGTTCTAAAGAATTTTAATCTTACATATAGTTTTTGATACTATTGAGGAAGTACAAAGATAGCGTTTATATTTTGATGTCGTAAAAATTTTCGATAAATAGTCAAATTGTTTATTTTTCTACTAATTGCTTCAGACAAATTGTAATTTTGAAAAAACGACACTTGTGAATAAAATTCTTCTTATAGATGACGAAGATAAGCTTCGGAAATTGCTAGCCAAAATTATTAGCCTGGAAGGTTTTGATGTCATTGAGGCTGCTGATATTAAATCCGGATTAAAAAAGCTTGAAGCCAGTGATGTGGATGTGGTGCTTTGTGATGTCAAACTACCTGATGGTAGTGGCGTTGAAACCGCTAAATTAATTAAAGAGCGGTATCCCATTGTAGAGATTATCCTATTGACGGCATATGGAAATATCCCGGACAGCGTGCAGGCAATAAAAAATGGTGCTTTCGATTACATTACGAAAGGAGATGATAATAATCGTATTATACCACTTCTTTATAAAGCCTGTGAAAAGGTTGCGTTGGCTAGAAGAGTGCAGCAGTTGGAAAAAAGATTAGGAGATAAGCTTTCATTCGATAAGATTATTGGAAATTCCACTGCTATAAAGACCGCTATTGGATTAGCACAAAAAGTTGCTATTACAAATACAACGGTCTTACTCACTGGTGAAACGGGCACTGGTAAGGAGGTTTTTGCACAGGCTATCCATCAGGCGAGCGCTAGAAGAGAACGTAGTTTTGTCGCTATCAACTGTGCGGCATTTACAAAGGATTTGCTTGAAAATGAGTTGTTTGGTCATAAATCTGGCGCTTTTACGGGGGCAAATAAAGATCAACGTGGCCTGTTTGAAGAAGCGCACCTCGGTACTATTTTTCTGGATGAAGTGGGTGAGATGGCGTTGGAACTTCAGGCCAAGATTCTCCGTGTTCTGGAAACCGGCGAATTTTTAAAAATCGGCGACTCTAAACCAACTTACGTAGATGTACGAATTATAGCTGCGACTAACAGAAATCTCCACGAGGAAATTGCTTCTGAACATTTTAGAAGTGATCTATTTTACAGGTTGTCTGTTTTTACCGTTGAATTACCACCACTGCGTGAGCGTGTTCAGGATATTGCGCCCCTGGCAAAATATTATGTTGATATCTTTGCTTTAAAATCCAACTTGAAACCTTTGGAGATGACCACAGCATTTGTGCAGGCATTGGAAAGTAATGTATGGCGGGGAAATATCCGCGAACTGAAAAATGTGATTGAACGCAGTGTGATTTTAAATGAGGGGGGCGTACTGGATGTTCAGAGTCTTCCCTTCGTGCAACGTGATTTTAGAGAAGGTGCAGGTATTTTATCAAACTTTTCAATGTCCGATATGGAGAAGCGGCATATAGCGCGGGTTTTGAAACATACAAATGGAAATAAAGCGGAAGCTGCTCGATTGTTAGAAATTGGTATAGCTACCTTGTACCGAAAAATTGAAGAATATAAAATCCAATGAAACTTAAAGCTAAGCTGACTTTTTGGGTAGGTTTTTTATTTTTCATGATTTTGCTGCTTGCGATAGTGAGTGGGTATTATGTTTATCGGTTAAAAAAAGATACAAATAACATTTTAGTCGACAACTATAACACGGTGCATTACTCCAGGAATATGCTGTTGGCGTTGGAAGATTTTCGTACCAGCAACAAGAGTGTTCAGCTATTTGAATATAACTTAAGGCTCCAAAATCGTAATATAACCGAGCGCGGGGAACAGGAGGTAAATGAACGTGTAAATCGTCACTTTTTGAACTTAAAAGAGGATACGAAAAATGTGAGCGTATTGGCTGACTTACGGAAAGATATATTCCATTTAATGTATCTGAATATGCAGGCGATCGAACACAAAAATGATGTCGCCAATGCAACAGCAGAGAAAGCTATATTGGCGATCTCCATTGTTGGCGCAATCTGTTTTATGATTGCGTTTGTATTGTTGATCAATCTCCCCATCGCCATTGCAGGCCCAATGGTACAATTAGCCGATAGTATTAAACAGATTGCTGCTGGGAACTACAAAATGAGACTCCATTTTAAGCGACGGGACGAACTTGGAGCGGTGTCAAAATCATTTAATACAATGGCTCAAAAACTTGAGGAGTATACAGACAGTAATTTGGGTAAGATTTTACAGCATAAAAAGAGAATCGAAGCTCTTATCGATAATATGCATGATGCTGTCATAGGGATCGATCAAGAAAAAACAGTGCTTTTTGCGAATACGCCCGCTTGTTTAATTTCGGGGTTAAAACTTGTTGAACTTGAGGGGGAAAATTTGGAAGAAATTGCATCAGTTAATGATTTGATTAAAAACCTTCTCAACAAAATTAACTCTTTGCATCAAGAGTCTGGTCATCTAGGGATGTTTCAGGTGTGTGTTGCAGGAAAACAAAACTATTTTGATTTAGAGGTCATTGATATTAATATTGTTCCAACAGGAGAGGAGGGGGCTCAATTTATCGGACAATTTATTTTGCTGAAGGATGTAACCCGTTTCAAGGAGCGTGATGTAGCGAAAACGAATTTTATTGGAACGGTCTCCCATGAATTGAAAACACCTATCGCTTCAATACGCATGGGAATCCAATTATTAGAAAATAAAAGGATCGGAGATTTAAATCAAGAACAACAAGATTTGCTCGAAGGCATTGCCGATGATACAGCGCGGCTTCTCAAGATTACGGGGGAACTTTTGGATATTGCACAGGTGGAGAGTGGTGCGATTCAGATGAGACTGACCGAAGCAGCTATCGAATCGATTGTAGACTACGCATTACTAGCCAATCGGTCGATGTTTGAGCAAAAGCAAATCCGGATAGACGTAGAATTGGAAAGGAATTTGCCGATGGTCCTTATCGATAGGGAAAAAGCCGCATGGGTATTAACGAATTTATTGTCCAATGCAATTCGATATTCCGATGTGGGGGGAGTGATCGCCATTGCTGCCAAAAGAATGGGAGCAAGGGTACTTTTACGGGTTGAGGATCATGGGCAAGGAATTCCAGCGCAATATTTAATGAAAATTTTTGATCGCTACTTCCGTGTTCCAGGAAGTACAAAAGAAGGAACAGGTTTAGGATTGAGCATAAGCAAAGAATTTATCGAAAGCATGGGTGGAGAAATTGATGTACAAAGTGTTTTGGGAAGTGGAAGTACATTTTTTGTTTATCTTCCGATTGCTCCGCCTAGGCCATCGGCCTAAAACCATCAACCTATCTTTTTCCTTCCAAAAGCGCATTGAAAGATCTAGCGGCTTGCATTGCAGAGGCCGCAAGATAGGCACCCGCTAAAGTTTTATTTCATTGTCATCAATAAGTTTTGCGTCGCGCGTATTCTTTTGTACTGCGATTGCTGAGAATATACTCAATGAAAAGGACATTGCGTAAAATCCTTTCTCACTCAAAAGCAGTTCTGCATTCCATAGGCCTACAGTCAACAGAACAACGGCTACAATTGTTGCAAACCAGCTTAAACCATAGTACAATTCGGTAACGGCGAGCCCTTCGGCTTTATCTCTGACACTTTTTTGAACAGAGATAACCGCAAACAGGGCAAACAGTAAAATCGTGAAATAATATCCTTTTTCATTCAATGCCATTGTTGCATTCCATAAGCCTACGCAATAGCCAACAGTTCCAACCAATAATGCAGTCCATGACGCACCGATAAATGCCCCTGTTGGTTTAAATGGATTTCTTTTGTTTAAATCTCTTTGAGTTTTTTTTTCGTCAATCATGTTTTTTAGCGGTTCCATAATTTTCTTTTTTTAGTTTTAAAATGTTGTTGTTTTCTTATCCAAATATCTATAGTATTCAATTAGTTTTAAACTTATCTTTATAAGAATACTGACGATATAATTTTGTTTCATATATTTATTTAATGCGAATTTTTAAACGATGATAGATCCAATATCAGACTTACTATTATTGCTTGATAATGATGATAAGAAGAGTTTTAAAGCTTTTCTGAAACGTAAAAACAAGCGAAATGATGTAAAAAATGTCAGATTGCTAGAAATTATAGAAACTGACGATATAAATAAATTAAAAAAATTGTATGATCCTACTAAAAATCGGAATGCTTACCATGCCTTGAGAAAAAGGCTTCATGAGAGTCTGTTGTTTTTTCTTTCCAACAAGGTTTTTGAGCGAGACAATAGCGAGGCGCATGAAGCACTGAAATTGTTTGTTGTTGGCCGTTTCCTATTGGAAGGCCAGTTTACTAAGATTGGGTTTAAATGTCTTCAGCGAGCAGAAGACAAAGCGCTTCATCTTGAACAGTTTAGTTTGTTGAACGAAATCTTACAAACTAGGCTACAATATGCTCATTTAGACGCAACTGTTCATGTGGAACTGCTTGTCGGAAGGCTTGTCGAAAATCAACAAAAATTGCAGCAAGAAGCGAAATTTCAGATTGCTTATGCTTTGTTGCGCGCTGAATTGCAGAATATTCATTTGAGGGCAAAAATAGTTGATCTCAATAAGTTGATTTCAGATACGTTGAGTAAATACCGTATTTCCTTGGATGATCTCTTGTCATTTAAATCACTTTATCAACTCTTGTATATCGCAAATGAGTATGCTGCAATACATCAAAACTATGCGCTGGTTCGTTCTTTCTTAAAAACGGCAGATAATTTTCTGTTTAAGCATCCGGAGCAGGCATTCCTTCAGTTATTTTACTATCTGCATATTTTGTATTATCTGGCAAATTTCAATTTGCGGAATGGTTTTTTTAAGGAAAGTTTGATGTATTTGAAACGGATGGATGTAGTTTTGTCGCAGGGAAGCCCTGCTTTTCGAACGCAGTTTCAGCTACGGTGCCAATTGTTGAAGGCATTGAACTTTCATTACCTTGGCGATGGCGCAGAAGGTCTTGCGCTGTTAAAGAAAGGGATCAACCAATCAATAGCAAAATCAAGTGAGGTTGATCTGGCGGATCTACAATTATGTTTGGTCATGTTTTTAACCCAATTCCGCGATAAAACTGCTTTAGTTGAACTTCAAAAATTGACTCGGACGGATGCCTGGTACGAGAAGAAAATGGGGATGTTATGGACTATTCGGAAGAGGCTGCTCGAAATACTGATCCACATTCAATTTGATCATATCGATTTGGCAACTTCGAAACTAAAAAGCTTTGTTCGCCGGTATAAAAAATACTTGATGACTGTCAATGAAAACAGAGTGATTGATTTTGCTAAATTGATTGAAAAATATCTTTTAAACCCTACCATTATTCACACAAAATCGTATCGTGCAGCTGTTGATGCTATGGTGAATCAAAAAGAAAATAAGGATTTATTCGTTATGGGGTTTGCTGCTTGGTTAAAGGCTCTTGTTACTTCTGGAAGCCCTTATCAGGTTTTGTTGGATTTGATCAAAGAATCTTACTCTATTTGTGTATAAAATCGCTCGAAGGATTTCCAATATTTATCTTTATAGATGCCATAATCGATTTGGAGTTTTTCCTCGTACTGTTCGATTAACTGATCAATGGTCATGGTGATTTTTCGGAATTCTGTACAGGCCAGATAAATTTCCCTTAGGTTATCAGCCGTTTCTCGGCCAATATTAAGAACGCCAATATCATCTGGAAGGCTGTTCATTAGTTCCTCTTCAAAATTATCCATTAAATCATAAGTTTCGCGATTTGGCATTCCTTGAGTTGTCGTTCCATCATAGCTAATTTTTAGCGTAACGATCCAAGGGTGAGATGCTTTTCCATCCCAGTCTAATAGCGTTGTATTGATAATAGCTAATATAGGTAGGTCGTTTTCTAATATACCTTCAAAAGCTGTATAGATGTCATCTGTGGAATGATGTCTTAGATCAGTGTATTTTTCCACAAATTCCTTTTCTCTCCAGATCAAATAGTCTTTTAGCTTGAGCAGTGGAATCAACTCTTCGGTTGCGAGATCTTTTGAAGTCACATTCAAGTTATCAATGGCTATGATAGAATTCAATTCACCCATGTAATTGTCGAGAAATATCTCTATTCCATGGATGATACTAGCCTTGTTCTCTTCCGTATAATCGGGATGGACAATAACGATATCGACTTCATCAGGGAAGTATTTATGCTGAACAGGATAAAAATACATTTCATTAATGTCAAAGGAAAATCCGTACATTTTAATTTTGAATTTTTCCATATCCGCGATAGCAGGTTTTAATGCTGTAAATTTCCAGTGAGGCAGTGATGGAGCAGAAGCGATCAGAAGTTCTACGAAAGCAATATTTTTGATGACTCCATCAGGAGTGATGACAAGTTCTACTGTATCACTATCGTACATCCCAGTTAAGAAATACAGTTCCTTGCGAAGCGAATCGATCTTTGGTAAAAGCTTGCTGAAAAAATGCTGATCAATTTGTTCTCCACTCTTTACGATTTCAAAAAATGTCTGTTCGTTTTTTTTAAACCACTCCCAAAAATCTTGTACGGCGTCGTTTTCACTTTCTTTTTTACCAAAAATATTATTCAAAAATCTCATATTTAATAGCTATTCGATTGAATTATCAACTTTACGTATTTGTTTTTTCATTTATTATTTCATAGCCCAGCGGAGAAAAATGATTTGAATGAAGAATCAAGAATACCGCTGTTCCTAAATTTAATTATATAATTACGGTCCGGCAAGTGAATTCAAGTTTAAAATAATTGAACAAACAATTGTTATAGGAATTTGTTAGGGTATTGTTGGAATTATAAATTAAAATTGGTCTTATGAAATTTAGCAAATTAACATTTTGTCTATTGGCAACTACGTTCGCACTTTCCTTTTCTGCTTGTAAATCGGGTTTATCTGACGATAAATTAGAAGAAAAGATCGAAAATGCCCTTACTGGTCGTAAAACGATAGACGTTGAAGTTGAAAAAGGAAAAGTTATCCTAAGTGGTACAGTTGGTTCGGAAGATGAAAAGCAACAGGTGGAGTCTATAGCTAAAACAGCAGGTGATAAAGACATTAAATCTATTCAAAATGATATTATCGTTAGCGCTCCAGTCTCATCAACACCGGCGCCAATTGAGGTATCCAATAATGATGCGGTACTTGGTGCGGCGGTGATTACGTTTATGAAAGATTTTCCTTCCGTGCAGGCTAGTGTAAAAGATGGTGTGATCTCTGTTACAGGTACATTGGAACAACCAAAGATAATAACCTTAAAACAGGGACTGGATAATTTGAATCCTAAAAAAGTGGATCTAAGCGGTATTGTTGTAAAAAAATAAAATAAGAAACTATGTCATTGCAAGAAAAATATAAAGTTCTTTTAGATACGGCTCAATCTTCAGGTGTAAATGATCTGAATTATGCCGAAATGGATGGTGTATTGCAGATTCGGGGTACTGCACCTACTGCAGCTATAAAAAATAAGCTGTGGGAAATCTACGGCAATATAGATCCAAATTTCCAAACGGGAGATGTGGTCCTCAATGTGGATGTGGCTACAGAAGTGCCGGGAAGTCAGGTTAAAGTCATTACAGAAAATAGCAACTTGAATGTCAGAAAAGGTCCCGGTACAGATCAGCCTATTGTAGGCAAAGCCGCCAAAGGAGAAATTATCACTTTGATTAGTAAAGCGAATGACCAATGGTGGCTAGTCAGAACGAAAGATAACGAAGAGGGATATTGTTATGCACAGTATTTAGAGTCTGTTTAGTGGTTGGAAGTTGTAGGACCATAGGGGGCAAACCCTCTTAGACCTTGAAAAAAGAGGCTGTCTCAAAA